>CAKVOF010000013.1 GCA_934778125.1 uncultured Clostridia bacterium | reverse complement strand
TAAAGAAACAACTAACATAACAATAATTGCGCACCCCAAAATCCCAGATGCAATTGTTTTAATAACTCCCCATTTACCCAACATAATCCACCCCTTTCTCGCAATGCGACACTAATTGCCATTATATGATATCGTTCTACAAATGTCAATACTTATTATGCAATTTATACAATTATTATCTAAAATCAAAGTTGCAATTTATTTCTTAGTCGCACATTAAATAAAATTTTATTTAAATTTTTATGTTTTTACTAATAGTTTGATTAGATTATAGTTTTCGGATATTATTATCTATTCCAATTATTTTGATTACTATTTTATTTCTCTCAGTTTTCCAAACCTGCATCTAAACGAATGAAAGTTGTTGTGTTCAAATTTTAGCAACTGATCTAATTTAAGTGCAATATTATTAAACTTGCAACTTATAAAATGAGTAAACACATTAACCCGTAAGGTTATGTATGCTACTTTTTTACTTAAAAGAATTCGATATCCAATTAAGGCTTTTTAAATCAATCAATACTTAAATATTACTTTAAGAATCCTTTAATAATCAAATCTTCTGCTTGTTGTTCTGTTAAACCTAAGGTCATAAGTTTAATTAATTGTTCACCAGCAATTTTCCCTATTGCGGCTTCATGCACTAGTGTGGCGTTCACATTTTCACAAATAATTTTTGGTGTTGAATCAATCCTTGCATTATCAACCAAAATACCATCACACGAAACATGCCCAAAGCAATGGTTTTTGCCCTTAACTTGCGAATAAAAATTTTGATAAGAATTATCTTTTGCAACACTTCTTGATATCACATCAACACTTGAATTTTCACCTATCAACTCCACATCAAATTTTGTTTTTGCTATTTGATATTCGGTGGTTAAAATTTTCTCTTTTATAACTAATTTCGCATTATCATATAACTTTGCCTTTGTTGTTCGAACAGAACTTGAAACTCCACCAAGTTGAGTTGTTTCCATAACAAAATCACTATTTTCTTTCATAATAATTTTAGTAACTGGATTAAGGATTTTGTCACCACTTCCGTTTCCAACCCCTAAATGCTTTTCAATATATAGAACTTTACTATTCTTCTCCAAATGAAAAGCGTGGATTCCATTATGCTCACTATTTATATCTGTTGCGTTGTGTATCCCGCAACCAGCAACAATCGTAACATCGGCATTCTCACCTATATAAAAATCGTTATAAACTAAATCAGTTAATCCGCCCATAGTTATAATAACTGGAATGTGAACACTCTTATTTTTAACATTTGGCCTCACGATTATATCAATACCGCTTTTATTTTTCTTGGGTATTATTTCGATATCTGATGTGCTATTTCGGCTTAATGCTTCTCCATTTTTCCTTATGTTGTATGCACCTTCTGGAACGGAATGAAGGTTGGCAATTTGCTCTAACAATTCTTTATCAATCTTCTCCATTGCCTTCACCTCTGTTTAACTTTTCACACGTTAAGTTTTTAAAATTTTTTAAAATCTCACTTGCACTACCAACTGCTTCTAATTTTGATGAATTAAGCACGATTATTTCATCGGCGATATCTAAAATCTTTTGTTGGTGCGTAACAATAATTGTTAAAGAATTGCGTTTTTTTAGTTCCTTGAACACATCAGTTAACCCACCAAAACTCCAAATATCAATTCCCGCTTCTGGTTCATCAAATATATTAATTTTTTTATTTTCCGCCAAAGTTATTGCGAGTTCAATTCTCTTCAATTCACCACCCGAAAGATTCGAATCTAACTCACGATTATAATAATCTTTAGCGCACAACCCCACCTTGCTAAGCACATCACACCCGCACTTATAATCGGTTTCACCCTTATAAGCTGTTTTTATTAAATCACTAACAGTTAACCCCTTAAACTTAATAGGTTGCTGAAAAGTGAATCCGATTCCAAGATTTGCACGTTTTGTGATACTTAACTTGTTAATATTTTCGCCATCTAAAACTATATCACCCGTGGTCTGTTTAACAATGCCCATAATAATTTTAGTTAAAGTGCTTTTCCCACTTCCATTATGACCAGTGATAGCATAAATTTTGCCATAATCAAAATTTAAGTTAATATCTTCTAATATAACTTTATCTGGAACTTTATAACTAATATTTTTTAGTTCTAGCATATTCCTTCCTTTAATATACATTAATATTTTAACTCAAACTTTTAAAAAAAATAACAAATATCTAAATTAAAATATCGCTTTCATTTTACAACATTTTTATTTATAAAACAATAATTTTCTTTCAACTTTTCTTATATTGATTATTAGATTTTTTTAAAATTAAATAAAAATATTATCTAATATCGGCAAATATTATTATTATCGTTCAAAGTCTAAATATCATCAATCTATTAGAGCAATTATCTTTAGAGCTTTTTAAACTTCTCAAAACAAAAAAATAGGAAGTATAATCTTCCTATTCTTTTAAATGTTGTGTAATTATAGTTGGTTATAAACTTTCAAAAACCAATCGTGCACCCATTTTTAACCAGTCTATAACGCTTAATTCTTTTCCGCCAACACCAACCACAATTTCATCTTTCAAGTTAGCAGGATTATTAATAGTGTAATTAAGATCGAAACTTGTTCCTGTTAATTTCCATACTCCACTTTCACTTGTTGAAAGTTGAACATTTTCGATGTCTGAATAAGTGATTGCATTTGCTGATAACGCTCTTAATGTTGAAAGCGTTATTTCATTTAAACCACTTGCAATAAACGCATATTCATGAATACTTGTTACTAATGCATCATTAAATGTGTTTCCAAACGCCAAGAATAATTCTTTTGATGCTCCATCGTTCGTTACTCTGCAAAGCAAACCATTTTCAGCACTCCAATGAATATCGTTGTTTTCATAAATTCCATTTTTCAAATTATCGCAAAGATTGATAGTTGTTAAGCTAGTGCATCCTCTGAATGCGACATTATTGTTGTAAACAACATTTATTGAATTCCAAGTTTCAAACTTAATTTCTCTCAAACTTTTGCAATTAACTAATAATAATTTTGATGATGAATCAGATTTATCATTGAACACAACTTTTTCAATTCCAGATCCAGCCCATGCTGTTTTCTTAATTTGTTTTCCACTAATCTCTGTTACCGCACTTACATTTTCCAAACTAGCACCAACATATAATTTAGCACCATAGAATAATGGATTTGAACTTAAAAGGTTGTTTAAATCTGAAGTGAAATCACCGTTAACTTCAAATAAGTTTTCAATCCACAAGTTTTCAAGCTTGCTTTCATATGAATTAGACTCACTCGATAAAACTTCATCAATTTCGCCAATATAGTTAACTCTCGCTAACTTATTGCAATTCAAGAACGCTTTACTCTTAAATCCAATTAAGCCATATGAGTCAACAGCAATATTTTGTTCACCCGTTGAATCCTTGCCCTCAATATAAAAAGTTCCAAAATTTGTGTTTTTAGCACTGCCACTTGCATTTGCATAACCCCAAACGCCATTAAACGATAAGGTTTCTAAATTTGCGCAGTTTGCAAAAGCGCTCTCGCTTATCAATAAATATTTTCCATAAGAATAATTTTTTGCAACACTCATATAAGCATTTGCCTTATTAAACTTAATTGAAACTGAAGATAAGTTAGTGCAATTTTCAAATGCTGATTTACCAATTTTTTCAATATTTTTTGGCAACTCAACTTGTGATAACATCACGCAATCTTTAAACGTTCCACTTGGAACTTGATAATGTGAAGAATCTGAATAGAAATATTGGAACCAATTTGTGTAACCTATTGGAGCATTTGGAGTTACATCAAGGATTCCTGCACTTGATAGTTTTTCACACCCACTAAACACATATGTTGAATCTGCTTTAGATATATTCCACAAACTAAATTTTGTTATTGTTTCAAGTAAAGCATTATTTGCAAATTGTTCACCTATATTTAATGTTGAATCATCTTTAACAAAGTCTATAAATGATAAATCTATGCTGGTTATCTTTGTGTTTTTAAATGCACGCGATGATAACCTAACAACTACATCACTAGTGTTATCGCCAAGTGAGATAGAATTAACTTGAGTGTTCTCAAACGCGCTAACTCCAACTTTGCCATTTTGAACAAACTGAACTCCAGTGATTTTATTGTATCCTTTAAACTTTCCATCACCAAGAATGAATGTTTCGTTTGAGCCTTCATTGCCAATTAAAACAACGCCCTCAATCAACTTGAACTCGCCATTATTTAAATAATAAATGCTATCAGTTATTTGAGCTGGTGCCGAATCAACATCATGCGCTAATTCACACCAATCCATGAATGAACCACAATATTTCAATTCATCAAATCTCAAATTTTTATTGATATATTTTTCAGAATTTGAATCAATAATTTTAGAAACAAATTTTGTTAATATCAATGATTTAACTTTTGCATTTCCTAAATCTGATAAATTAAACTGAACATTTAAATAATCAGATGTTGTAATAATTTCAATTTTATCTATTTCTTTGCAATAATCACTTCCGAATAAATATTCTAACCCGCTTGCATAACCTTTTGATATTTCTTTTTCAATATTACTATTAACTGATAATTTATATGAGCCTAAGAATGGAGTAATAATTTCTTTCACATTTGTTAACCCACCAAACGCCTCTTTGCCAATTGATTGAACACCAGAAGGAAGAATAACACTCGTTAGATTTGTGTTTTTGAATGCATATTCACCAATAGTAGTAAGTTTGGTTGAAAGTGAGCTAATATCAGTTAAATTTGTGTTTTTAAACGCACCATTTCCAATATTAACCAATTTGCTTAAATCCACATTTTCTAAGCCCGTGTTTGCAAATCCTTCCGTTTTAATTGTTTTAACATTATTTAAATTAATATTTGTTAATTTTGTGCAATTTCTAAATGTTGCTTCGTTAACCAATTCAATGCCATCTGGAAGTGAAACGCTAGCTAGATTAGTGTTTTCAAATGCACTATCACCAATATTTGTTAGTTGAGAATCGTTTTCAAAACTTATTGAAGCAACGCTTGAATTTTTAAACGCACTTGCACTAATAGTTTGTAAAGACTTATGAATATTTATTGAAGTTAAATTATTTGTTCCTACAAAGGCTGAATCACCTATTAATTTAACACTTGGCATTTCAATTGATCTAATTGATGAATTTGCAAACAATCCATCACTGATTTGAGTGATTGAATTTGGAAGAACAACGCTTGTTATTCCCAAACAATTTGCGAATGCATTTCTTCCAATATTTGCCAATGATTCATTAAATTTAATTCCAACATAATTATAATTATCACTTGTTGTGATTGTGTTTATCATTGAACCATAAAATGCTTGTTGACCTATCTCTTCAACGCTATCGAACACTAATTTAGTAACGCTTGATTGATAGAATGCTTTTTCTTCAATCTTTTTAACACTGCTTGGCAAAGTCCATTCAGTTTTGTCACCATAATAATTAGTGAACGCGAAACTTCCAATGTGAGTTGCGTTAACTAAAGGTAAATTTGAGTCATCAATTATGGCACCATTCTTTGCTATATAAAGAAGGGTGATAGAATTTTCACTTGGCCTGAATGCATATAAGCAATTACCTTTTGAAAAAACACCAAATTCAGTTGGAGCATCAACACTACTTATTGTTTCTAGGTTTTCACAACCAATAAAATAACCACCTACTTGAGTGTCCGAGCCATAGTATGTGCCACTAAATTTAAAGCTTGATTTAAATGTGAACGATACTAAGTTATGGCAATTATTAAATGCATCACTAGCAATTGTTTCAACATTTTCATCCAAAGTCACTGCCCTTATTCCAGTTCCATTAAATGCACTAAGCCCAATAGTTTCTGTTGCATTTCCTATAACCAAGCTTAAATCGGTTAATTTCTCACAATTACGGAAGGCTTCACCAGCTATATCTTTAATGCTTAGAGCTTTGCCATCAGTTGTTTCAAATGTTTCCAAATTACTGCAGTTTGCAAACGCTTTTGCTTTTAGGTTTGTGACTGTGCTTGGAAGTTTAACACTTTTTAAAGTTACAGATCCACCAGACATATTTGTCACATTACTAGCAACTCCAGCCACAGATGTTGTGCCTTTTTTATATTCAATACTTTCAAGATTAGTGAAGAAACATAAACCAGTGCTTTCCGCAACACCAGCAGAAACTTTCACACTTTTAATTGTTGAATTAAAGCCATAACTTTGAACATACACCCTTTCAGTATCTCTAAAATATGTTTTATTAAAACCAAACAATCCACCAATAACTTTTACTTTCCCTAAAGCGACTTCGTTTCCATAAATATCTGTTACTTTTTCAATTTCATCAAAGAATTCATATGATGTTCGATTATCTTCTCTAAAATCTACTAACTGATAAATATCTTCACTAACTCCACCACTTGTTTCTTGATATGTTGTTTTGAAATAAACCCCATCATAGTTTTTAGCAAACACCATCTTGCTATTTTCTAAACTTGTTGCATAATTTAGTTTTTCTTTATAAAATTTTGCACTAGATAGGTCTTGTGCTGTTGTGTTTATAATTTCAAATAATCGTGGTCTGAAATTCGCATCACTAAAGAATGCATCATCTTTTATTGAAGTGATGCCAACATTTGATGAGCTTCCATCAGTATTTCCAAATTGCAACATATATAATTTGCCTAAACTAAACGCATCACTTCCAATACTTAGATTTCCATTTCCAACAAATGCAACAGTTTTCACATTTGGTGCTTTAACTTTTTTAGTGCTATCAAGTGTTAGGTTTGAACCATTCAACCTATAAGTTAAGTATTGCAAATCAGTGAATGTGTTGTTGAATTCGTAGCCATTTGATGATGTGATTTCAATTTTATATATTTTTGTTGCATCATCAAGCAATCCAGAAAATTCACCTGTGATTTCAACTTTTGCTTCTTTAATGTTTTTGTGATTTTTCAAAGCAGTGCTAGCAACATTTCCTTTGCAGATGAAATCTAATTTGTTTGTTATAGATGAACCATCTGAAGCACCGGCTAAAGCATATTCACCAATATTTCCAACCACGTTGATATTAATATTTTCAATTAACTTATTGCCATAGAATGCATAATCACCTATATTTCCATGGGCTTTTAATTCAAGAGTTTTTAATTTTCCGCAGTTAGCAAAAGCGTATGAGTTGATATCATTAACGCCATCGGTTATTTTGATGTTACTTAATTCACCACAACCAAAGAATGCATATGAACCAACAGAACTTGTTTTATATAATGAAACCCCTTTAATTGAACCAACATTAATAAAAGCAAAGTTTGAAATAACTTGTGCGCTAGTTGCTTCTTGGTTATCAGCCACACTTTCAACTGGAGTGTTGTTTATCAATAAGTTTTTACTATAGAAAGTTGGATTGCAGTCGCCATCACTTTCGTTCAAATTGTTTTCGTCTAACGCTTTGAATGTGCTATCCAACCATTTTGTGCCACTTAAATATGTGTTTTCACTTGCATTAATGCGAGTGTTTGTAATATTCTTTGAGCCCTTGAATGCATGAGCGTTAAAAGTTTTTGCTTGACTAAATCCATCGAAAATAACATCAGTTAATTTTAAACAATCTTCAAATGCACTCTCTCCAATCTCAACAACTGAATCTGGAATTGTTAACGATTTGATACCAGTTTGCATAAATGCCCTATCACCAATTCTAGCGCAACCACTTGCAATAGTTAAAGTTTCAAGAGCTGGAACGCATGCAAATGCTTCTTTACCAATCGTTGCACCAGATTTTAATGCAAGAGTTGATATGCTAGTTCCTTTAAATGCTTTATCACCAATACTCTCACACGAGCTAGACATTGTTAAACTGCTAAGTGAGCTAACCCCTTCAAATGCACTTTCTCCAATTGATTTAACCGAATCTGGAATCGCTAGCGAGCTAATTTTAGTTCCCACGAATGCACTCTCACCAATACTAACACAAGTGCTAGAAATTTCAATTGATGTGATATTCGTTCCTTTAAACGCGTTATTTCCGATTGCAGTGTAGTCAGATGGATAGTTTAGTGTTAAGTTAGATATATTCTCAAACATACTATTTGGAATAACTTTACTACCATTATTTTCCCAAGAACGAATTGTTAGTTCTTTTAATGATTTTGGTGTATTCCCACCAAAAATTTCACTCACAGAACATTGAGCATTAGGCAATGATAGTTTTTCTAATTTATCACACTCGCTAATAATAGAAGATGTGTATGCACAATTTTTTGGAAGAGTAAGATCCGTTAAGTTACCCATTCCATTGAATGCACCTTCACTTATTTCTGTGCAATTATCTGAAATAGTTAAACTTGATATATTTGTTCCATTAAAAGCGTTTTTGTCAATTTTGTTATAGTTGTTGTCAAAAACTATTTCTTTTGTGAATCCACTAAACATACCTTCTGGAATTATTCTTTTCCCGCCACTAACTTTCCAAGACTTAACCTCCACCTTATTAAGTGATTCTGGGATAGTTCCTCCAAACATTGTGCTTATAGTTTCAAATCCATTAGAAATTGTTAAAGTTTGCATACTAACGCAACCCTCAAGCAATTTTTCACCATAGGTGCAACTCTCTGGAATTGTTAAAGATGTTAGCCCACTCATATTATTTAATGCAGTACTATCAATAGTTAAACAACTTTCTGGAATACTTATTGTTTGAATGTTTCTTGCTCCATTGAATGCATTTTTTCCAATTTTGGTTATTCCATTTAAGGTTATATTTCCAGAAGCACTTTCAAAATCATCACCATTTTTGAATTTAATGTTGTTTGTTATGCCAAAGAAACTTCTATTATAATCCTTGCTTGCATATGTGCTTATATCAAAATTAAACTTTAAAGTTGAGTTATTAGATAACGAATTAAATAGCGAATCGTTAAAAATTTCAACCGAACTTGGAATAGTTATTTCTTTAACAATATTTCCAACACCATAAACGCTTTTCGATCCTTCCGTAAATTTTAGAGATTCACCAACATTGATATTGCCAAAGCTATAACTCCAACCACTTGATTTAACATCGCTTATAATAAGGTCTTGAACTATTAATTTCGAATCACCACTAAGTTCATTGTTGTTTATGTTAGTTAAGAATTCGGCACTAGCTTCAATTTGATCGAATTTTCTAACTCCATTCAACACATTATTGCCACTAGAGTAGCTTCTTGTTGCGTTTGGAATTATAAGGTTTTTTAGATTTAAACAACCAGCAAAAGTGTTTGTTAAAGAAATTTTATCACCGCAACTAAAACTAGTTAAGCTTGTGCAATTCTTAAATGTTTCGTTTAAATTCATCGTATTAGTGTTTGTGCTATTTTCAATGCTAACACTTGTTAAGTTAGAACAATCTGCAAATGAACCAATCGATTTTGCATTCTTTATTGATAATGATTTAATTGATGTTAGCCCAGCAAAAGCATTCCCTATAGTCTCCACATTTTCAAGCACAACATCTTCAATATCATTTCCATTAATATATAGATTACACACACCACCATTAATCACAGATATTTTTGCCCAATCTTCCACACTTCCATCGAAATAAACTTTCCAATTTGCGTTAGTATTTCCAACGATTGTTGACACTCCACTTGGCAAATGTATTTCAATATTCATACATTCATCAAAATTTGGCAAAGTGATTGCACCACTGCAAGACTTAACAACCATTTTCTTTAGTGGTTTAATCCCAAATGAACTATAGTATGTGTTGAATATCACATTATTAACACCCGTTCCACTAAATGCATCACTAGAGCAATTAGACAAACTTGTTAAATCCAACTCATCAATAGCCTTTATTCCAGCGAAAGCTTTAGAAGAAATCTCTGTTATGTTTTTAAAAGATGAAGCAATAGTTAAATTAGAACAACCATTGAATGCTTCCACTCCAACTTTGCTTATATCACACAAGTTAAATTCTAACAAACTTGAACAATTATAGAAAGTGTAGTTGTTTATTTCGGTTAACTTGTGAGTTTTGCCCACACTTTCCAAAGATGTGCAACCATTAAACGCACCCGCACCAATGGTTTGAACATTTTCAAGATTGATTTTCCTTAATGCCTTATTTCCATTAAAGGTTCCACCACCAATCGCTGTTATATCATTAGACAAATTAACTTCTTCAAATAATCCCTGCAAGGCTTTATTGTTCTCTCCCATAAGAACAGAACTTGATGAGTCTCCAACAACATTCAATTTTTTAACACTGCCACCAATATATTTTACAATACCAACTGGAGCAGTAACTTCTTGAATTGAGTCGCCAAATGCACCTTCTTCAATATATGTTATAGATGAACTTAAAATAACATTTGTTAATCCATCAATGTTAAGAATGTTTGCCGATATGCTTCCAATATCTCTTAATTCACTATTATTAAAATCTATTTGTGTAACTTTTTGATAACTTTCGCCATTTTTAACATTTAGGTTTATTGCATTATCGAATGTTCCATATAAATTCAATTTTAACCAAGTTTTCAAATCTTTAATATAAACATTATCGGCACATATCTTTTTATAAATAGAATACGATTCGCTAGAAGAATATTCATCAACTCTAAGTTCAATATATGCATTTTCAAATTTCCCTAAAGAATCGTTTGAATAATTGCTTGTATAAATAACTAAGTCTTTTTTCTTAGCATTAGGGTTTGCATTAACTAAAGCTAGCATCGCACTATTTGAACTTGAAGCGGTTGTTATTCTTTCAATTTCCTTAACACTTGCACCATTAAATGCCGTTGAATCAATTATTCCATACTTTGAAACAACATTTATTTTCTCTAAATTAGTGTTTCCAAATGCATAAGCACCAACTCTAAACTTTTTAACGTTATCTGAAATTTGAATGGTTAGATTTTTTAAACTTGAGTAGCCATAGAATGCATAATCATTTATCTTCCATTGCTTAACATCTTCAAATATTTCATCATTTATTACCAAGTTTTCAAGCAACTCATATTGATTCGTTTCGCCATTTTTTATTTTAAGACTAATTCCATTTGCTAAAGGTTTATCCCCACTATTAAATAAACAATTCAAGTACTCTTTTAAGTTTGAAACACAAATGCTATTTAAATTAGGGAATAATGATTTTATATCGTCATTGAAAATAACATCCGTTATATCTTTTGGGAATTTTAATTCTGTTATTTGATTTCTGCATTCTTGAACACCATAGCCAGAACCAAAAATTATCTCTTTATATTCAACATTGTTCCTAAAACCACTTCTAATTGTGCCAAGTTTATATTCATCACACCCATTTTTGCAATAACCAAATTGTTCACTTTCTATATTTGTTTCAATATCATGGCTTAGCATAGGAAGAGTTCTGCTATCTCTCACTTCACCACAAATTTCACATTTATCTTGAACATATCCTTCATTTTCGCAAGTTGCATTTCTTATAACAACATCGTGAAATTTATGCTCAATTTTACCCTCAAACGCTTGCCTACTAGTTGATGAAGTATATAATGAACCTCCATCTTCCGAAAGTTTTAAATCGTAATAATATTTTCCACTTTCACCATCAAACTTTTCTTCACGTTTTAAAATTAGGTTTCTATAAAAATAACATGAATCTTCATTAATTGATAAATCAAAATATAATAAATTTGCCTGCTCTTCAAACGCTTGACCAATTTTATGAGTTTTTAAAGTTCTTAATTCTTCATTAACATAAATTTTGCATTCTATTTCATAATTGTCATTTTCGAAATCAGCTTTAACTGTGTAAGTCTCTTGATTATTGTTTTCAAATATGTATTGAGCGTTAGCGAAAATTTTTTCAGATAATTTCACATCGCCATCAACACAAGTAATTTTCGAATTTGAAATTCCGCTTGAAATTTTTACAAACTCGTTTTTTATTTTTTCACACTCACTTATGTTACCATTAAATCTAACTTCTTCAAATGTGTAATTTGATGTTTCACTTTCAATTTCTTTAATAGTGTTTGGCAAAGTAATTTTAGAGATTCTATATGTTGGACTAACATAATTGTTATTTATGCAAACTTCGCTATCGCTAAACATAACTTTAATAACGTTTATGCCATTAATTTGTTCTGGGATAACAAAACCTCCGCTAGGCTCATCACCATACACACCTCTAACAACAACACCTTCATTTAAAACTTCATATTTGAAGTGTTTATAGAATTCAATTTTGTTTTCATCTTCAATTGAATGTTCTTTGAAATTTAAAACAACATTAGCATCTCCATCTAACAAATTAATGTTGTCTTGCAACCCGATGTTTTTATAACTATATTCGCCCTCAAATGCATTATCTAGCCCCAATAATCTATAATAAAGGCTATCTTCAAATTCAAGATGAGTTAAAGGAATGTTATACACAACACTACTGCATCCATAAATTCTTGATTGATATTTCAATGAGGTTGGCAAATTAACAACAACTTGATTATCACTTCTTAAAGTTATATCAAATCTTTTGATCCCTCCTTTCAACTCAATGTTGTTAACATCACCAAGTTGAATAGAAACACTATCACTTCCACTTATCACAATTTTCCTTGCATTAATTAAACTTAAATCAACATTACTAGGAACATTTCTCAATTCTATTGAATCAAGATAAACTTGCTTATCGCTATACTTATCTAAAATAGTCAACACTTCATCTAATGCCATACTCTTGCTATCATTATTAAAATCAACAATCAAATTTCTTAGATTGAAGTTGCCCGAAAACTCTTCACGCTCAGCCATATTTCTAAGGGCCAAAAATGCATTATCTGCAACATTTTTAGAATCTATTTCCAAATTTTCACTTTCAGCAATTTTAGGAGTTGCATAAAGCAAAATTCCGTTATACATCAAACAGCCATTTTCCATAGAAAAAGCTAGGTTTCCATCTTCCACAACTATTTCGTTAATATAACCTTTTCCTAAAAGAGTGAACTCTCTCACTAAAAACTCTGTTGAACAAGGAACACCATCATTATCAACAATCTTTTCAATGTTTTTTGGAATGGTTAGTTTTCTCACTTCGCTATTCGACATCATTGAATAGTATATCGCATTAGCACTTTTAGGTAATGTTATATCATCAAATTCCTCATCACCATAACCCACATTGTTAATATAATGAACAGCACCATTTTTCACATCAAAACTCACATTGTGCGGTTGCTCTTGAGAGCCACCTCCACCAGTGCCGGGATCTGTTTCACCACACCCTGATAGTGCAATCCCAGGAACACCTGTTAAACACAACGCAAGCAACAATTTAAATAAATTCTTTCCTTTCATTTGAAAACTCCTTAACTCAAATCGAAACATATATAAAGAGTATATAATATACTCTAATAATATAACATAGGCAAGTTTAAAAGTAAAGTTTATTAGTAGTCTTTCTAATATTCTTAGATAAACAAAACCACATTAGTATTAAAACATAAACTGTTTTGACATCAATTTATAAATTTTTAAAATATAAAACAAAACTTAATATCGTTGCATAAAAGCATAAAATTTTTTTATACAAAAAAGTATGAATTTTGAATTCATACTTTTAAAAACACAACCAAAACCTTTTTTTATTTAAGCAAGGGCGAACCTTTTTTTTAAGCACACAGCATTCGCCAAAATTAAGATTTTTAGGCATTTTTAATGGCATAAATGTTTTTTTAGAAGGAGTTTCCACCACCAATTCAAAAACATTGCTAAAATATTCTTTTCGCTCGCCTAATCTAACGCACGAAATTTTTGATTGGAACAATAGTTTCTTTCTCATTAGTCCACTCTAACTTGAAACTCTATTTTTGTGTGTGCATTTGCATCTAAATCTTTTAGCATAAATCCCGTTGAAGGGTTTTTGTCGGCTTGCAATGCATCATCAATTTTAACACTTCCAGTAACAAATGTAACACCCAAAGGCAATATATCTTGGAAGAACACTTCTGTGTTTTTAATTTTACCTTCATTTTTAACTATGTGGGTGAAAGTTAGTGTGTCGCCTTTAATCGCAACGTTTTTATTCGCTGTTTTCTCAATCACGATTAACTCATCAATAATGTTTAATATCACTTTATTTGAATTTTCAATTATATCTCTTTGCTCATTAACCGAATACTTAACATTTGATATGAATTGAATCTGATCAACATCAGGATTATCAGTAACTATTGCAGTATACTTTATCACTTTTGTTCCGCCAGGTTGGATAGAATCTATGTTAAAACCTGTTGTTATGTCGTAATTCTCAAAAACCACATTGTCTATTCTAACTGAGCCTTCTTTAAATTTACCACCATTGCTTATGTTATCTTTGATATTTAAATCCGTTATCTCATATTCACTATTATTGGTTAAAGTTAAAGTTTGCTCAACTTCGCTATTTCTTTCTGCATATTCTTTCGCACTAGTTCTCAGTTTAATAAAAGACACGCTCATATTTTCAACCACCGCTTCATTGCTTCTGGTTTCAATTTGACTTTCTGAGCCATCTGGCAAAGAATATTTTGATGTGGTTTTTGATGTGTTTATAATTTTTGCCATATTTTCTCCTTAAACGGAATTCCGCCTAATTCATAATATGAAAACAATAAAAAATTGGTAACCATTTTGATTGCCAATTTTAAATAAAAACAATTCTGAAGTTTAATTTCCATCATAAAGTTCTCTTGTTTTCTCAACTATTATTTTTATAATCTTTTATTTTGTTTCATTTAAATTGATATTTTCCATATAATTCACATCTTCTTCTTTTTTCAATGCAAATTCACTTTCATCTTTTAAAACTTCGTGCAAATTATTTTCAAGTTTTTCCTTCTCTTTTCTTTCCCTTGCTTCTCTATGGGCCTTATGGAACAAAAACATCTCCATTTCAATTTTATATAGATATAAGCAAAGAATAGGCAAAGAAATAACTGCAATAAACAAAAAGATTTTAAATAACATTGCATTTTGGAATGCAGACATAACATACAAAACACCATACACCAAAACTCTTGCAAGGTTGGTAAAAATCTCAGAATACGCTTGATGTTCGCAAATATACTTATGCATATTCACTTCCCTAACCGTTCTATTTTTTACCACATCAACAATAAATTCTGGAGTAACCATACAAATTGTGTAAATAAAATTAAATATTATAAATGTTATTTTATTTAGAGAAACGAGCATTCCAATTGTTGCTAAAACTGGCATCACTCCACAAAGAATATAAAGCAACTTAGATTTTTCAGGTTTATATAACTTAAAGAAAAGAAAAGTTCCCAAAATGCTAAGAATTGAAAACACCGAACTTATAACCCCTAACGACATATTAGAATTAAAAGTCATCATAATAACCAAAGTAGTTAAGGTTGAAATAACTGCCTTTAACCCATTCAAGAACATAATCACATAGCTATCTCTAAGAGGTTTCATATCCGGCTGTTTGGTGATTTTGATAAATTCAATTAAGTGATATTTATCAACAACAGCATTTGGATTTTTTATAAAAAATGATGAAATGAATTGCAAAATACCAAAACCCAAAACATAAAAAGCGATATATAGAAAAGATGAAAACTCAATGGCAGCACCTAAAATAACTGGGAACACCAAATTAACAACTTTATTGATTATTGAATACACTTCTTGATATTTCATCAAAACTTTGCTACTCATTGTTTCATTTTTCAAAACATTATATGAGCACCAATAGAAAGTTTCACTAAGCCCGTTAAACAAAGCTACCAGAACAACATATGTTGTAATCTTTTCTTTAAGCAAAGCAATAAGCAAAATAAACAAGCATTTAATAACAATACCCACTCTATAAATTCCCATTCTTTTCGTTTTCTTAACGAGTGCCATAAGAGCTGGAAAAACCGTTAGCATAACAGCATAAGTTATGATATAAAATAAAGCAACATTTGGAATATTTTCAGAACTTACTTGCAAAAAGAAGGCAACTAGGAATGTGTTTCCAAATAGGTTAATTATTGTGTTTATAACGTTTGAAATAATAAGTGAATACGCAGTTAAATTTAGTTTCTTTTCCATATAAAATCTAAAGTCCTTTTAAAACAAAATTAGGAGAGTTTACCACTAAAATATAACAATGTAAATACTTTTTCAACAAATTTTTTAATTTTTTTAAATATTTTTATTTTACACAAATTTTCATGGTCAATGTCTCATAAATTTAAAATATTTTTTATGATATTTCATATTAAAATGTTAATTATAAAAAGTTTTATATCACATAAAAAAGCACCACTTTAATTTAGTGATGCTTAAATTTATTAAATTGATTATTTAACACTTAAAATAAAATCAATAATTCTTGGAGCGTATTCCAATTCACCATAAGTTGGGCGAATGGCTTTCACTTGAGCATTCCAATTTTCCTCAGTGAAATCGTATTCTTTGCCATCAACTTTGAACTTTTTCCAACCATCAAAAGTAACACCTTCATTTAGTTCCATATCTGTTGCTTTTGGCATGTTTTCATTGATAAATGAAAAATCAATATCATATCTGATGTCGCAAGTTGCGCCAGAGTAACCAATTATCTCATTTCTTTCGTTTTTCTTTACTTCATTTGAAGAGTAAAGGTAAGGAGCATTTATAAACAACTCTGTATCAAATATACCCTTATCGCCTAAAGAGAAATTAACTCTTATGTTTGGCTTATCTTTTAAAGTTGGTCTTAAAAGAACATATGCAACATCTTCGTTCCCTTCAGCAAAAAACTCAGTAAAATTAACCGAGTCAAACTCAGAATTCACATGCGCATTGATCTTATTTGTTGCGTTTTTATCATAACTTTTAGTTTTAAAATCATAGTAGTGCCCATTATTTTCAACTTTCCATTTATTAAACTCTTTATTAGCAGGAACAATTAAATCATTTGCCGATGGCAAGCTAGCTTTAATACTTTCAAATGTTGAAGCAGAAACATTAAAGCAAACTTTTTTAGAATTTGTTGCCATATTATTTACTATGAAACTTGGGGCGAAACTTATATTATCATCAGCAACTTCAAAGATAATATCTTTAGTTCCTTTATCAATCCATTTTGCATAAATAACATTATCGCCTTTGTCTTCATCAATTGCCTTTGCAAAAGCTGTCCAATTAGCAGAAGTTAAGTAATTATCAGCGGTGCATTCTTTATCTAAATACCAACCAGCAAACACCTTTCCTTCTGGCGCAACTAATGCCCTTTCATCAGCCAATCCATCAGAAAATCCGCCATAATAGTTAATATTTGCAACTTTCGCAACATTTTTTGATGAGATATTATTTTCAGTTTTATATTCCTCAGTGAAATTTCCGCCATTTAAGTTATAGCGAACCACAACAGTTTTCACATTTAATGAACAAGATGAAAATAACATCAGGCAAGGAATTAAGGCAAAAACTAAAGCAAGCATAATTTTACTTATTTTTTTCATAATATTCTCCTTTATCTATATTATTTGCATTTTTAATTATATCATTTATTAGAATGATAGTCAAGAATACCCCCAAAAAAATAATAACTTTCACTACTCCATTTTGTTTGTTTATATTTGTTATTTTGTTATATACTAAATAGTAGTAATGAAAAAAGGAGATAAAAATATGAAAGTAGTTCAAATCGGTTGCGGGAAAATGGCTGTTTACACGATGCGATATGTTTTGGAGAAAGGCGGAAAGTTGGTTGGGGCTTTTGATATTAACCCTAAGATTATCGGAAAAGATGTTGCAGAACTTTTAAATATGAAAAAAAATGTTTGCAAAATCGATAATGTGAAAGATTTAGATGCAAGGCTTAAAAAACTAAAACCAGATATTGCCATCATCACCACAATGAGTTTAATGAAGGATTGCCACGATGCTTTAATGATATGCGCCCAAAATGGCGTTAACGCAATCACAACTTGCGAAGAAGCATTCTTCCCTTGGAATAGTTATGAAAAAACAGCTGAGTTAGATAAAATAGCTAAAGCTAATAACTGCACACTTTGCGGAAGCGGTTATCAAGATGTGTCTTGGGGAAGCTTAATAACTGCTCTTTGTGGAACAACTCAACACATAACTAAAATTAAAGGAAGCAGTAGTTATAACGTTGAGGATTATGGAATCGCTCTTGCTCAAGTTCACGGTGCAGGGTTAACCAAAGAAGAATTTGAAAAAAATATTGTTACAGCAAACACAGTTACCGACAAACAAGCAAAAAAACTTATGAAAAAAGATGAATTCCTTCCATCTTATATGTGGAATGTTAATGGTTGGCTTGCTTCAGCACTTGGCTTAAATATAACTGAGCAAAGCCAAGCTTGTGAAATGAAAACATACCCTAAAAACCTTAATTCATCAACTTTGAATATGACAATCAAAAAAGGCGATGCAACCGGAATGAGTGCAATTGTTACAACAAAAACAAAAGAAGGAATAACCATTGAATCAGAATGCATAGGAAAAGTTTATGCACCAGAAGAATTCGATAAAAACACTTGGACTGTTTATGGCGAACCAAACACCACAATCACAATTGATAGACCTCAAACAGTTGAATTAACTTGCGCATCAATTGTTAATCGTTTGCCAGATGTTATTAAAGCACCAGCAGGTTACACAACAACTGAGAAAATGGGCGAATTAAGATTTAAAAAGAGCCTTTAAATAGTTATTTAAAACAAAAGCATATTGATTAATTTTCAATATGCTTTTTTGCTATTTGTTTCATAACAGCGTATTTAATTTTTCTTTTGTAATAAACTTAATTTTAATTTGCGTTTGATTAATTAAGTTTATAGGTTTGGAAGGTGGGTAAGTTCACCAACGCAAAGCGTTGGTTATCGCACACCGCGGTGTGCGATGTGCAAGCAACGCTTGCACGAACTTACCCCCGCCCCAAACAAGTGACTTTAATCAATCACCAAGCCTAATAACAGCTAAACTTGTTAAACTATAATCATTTGAAACCGTTCCAACGTTTTTAACAACAACTGGCGTTGTTTCAGCAGTAACCGAAACAATATGTTGGAATCCAATTGAATTAGCAGTTTGAGCAGTAGGCAAATACATACTCGCAGAAGTAACACTTTGGTCATTTATATATAAAGTTGCCCCCGCTGTTCCACTACCACCAGCAGTGTTTGAAACTAATGATTTAAAGTTTATATAATAAGTTCCTGGTGCAAGATTAATCGTGTTTGGTGAAGTGAACGTTATTTCATTTCCAATTGATTCAATTAAAGTTCCCAAACTCAAATTAGAACCGCTAGCAACTGTTTGACTTTGTGTGTTGTTTGTTCCAACAACCATATTTTCTAAGGTTGCAACCCTTCCTGCTGGGCCTTGTGGACCAGGTACCCCTTGTATTCCTTGCGGACCAGTTGGGCCTGTTGCACCAGTTGCACCTTGCGGGCCAGCTGGGCCTTGTGGGCCTATTGCACCAGTTACCCCCGTTGCACCTTGAGGCCCCATAGGTCCAGTTGGGCCACTCAATATCACACTTTCCCCGCAACCACAGTGCCAATATAATCTATTATCATCACAACAACTGTTGCTCGAACAACATCTAAACATTTTAACCTCCTTAAACAATTTATCTTATGCATAAGAAGATATATTTGTGATTTTGGTAATTTTGAATAACCTAAATTTTAACAATAATTTTATTTGTATTTATGTTTGATATGTTATAATTTGTTATAATCATATCGCTATGCTCAATCAACCAGCCTTTTAATCCATTTTTAAGCACATTAACCTTTTGCGGTCTTCTAAAATTATATGGCACATTTTCCCATTCCATTTCATAATCATTAGGATAAACAAAACATAAATTTATGTGCTTTATGGTCGACACCGCCATTTCAACCGCATCATAATACTTTTCATAAATGCTATAGTCCATATAGAAATTATAGTAGCCATTTTTTGCCACATCTATCAAAACATACTCTAACTTCTTTAAATTAAGTTCTTTCGAATAATCAAAAATTAAAGATAAATACTTCTCTTGAAATATCGGTTCATATTTGTAACCATAAGGCGTTTCATAAAATTTCATAATCTTTCCTTTTGTTAATTTGTTATATGTTTACCCACATTGGTAAATAATTTATTTTTTTTATTTTGCAAACACAATAATTACCAATGTGAGTTGCCACTTATAATCAAACTATGCTGTATAATAATATTAAGGTTTGCAATGAGAAAAGATATAACTCAAAATAGAAAATTTTTAATAAATAGATTAGCTTATTTTAGGAATCAAGCAAATTTGTCAGCAAGTGAATTATCACAAAGATTAGGCTTTTCTTCTGCTTACATTGCTAAATTTGAAAACGGTGATTTTAGCATTCCAACAGAAGTTTTATTAGAAGCCATAGATATTTGCGGCGTTTCTAAAGAAAAATTTTTCTATGAAAACATTACAACCTATGAGCAAGATAAATACTTTCTAACGAAACTGAATTCAGTTTCGTTAGAAAGTAAAAATTGCATTCTAGATGTTATCAATAATATGAAATAACAAATAACTATTTTTTGCCTATTATTTCACCAATAGACAACAAACTTAAATCTTTGATTATGGCGTCCACAGTGCACAAGGAAGCTGGCACGAATCTTTAGTGAGTGACTGAAGGGCTGTTATGGTTAATACAACCAGACAGCTAGCTTATTTTTTTAGGTCGAAACTTGATAAATTTTATTAAACAAATAAACTCTTATATCTTATCTAAAACGAAAACTCGTTATATCTTTTAACTTTATTATACATAACAAAATAATAGTTACATTCTCAAATTCTCGACCGCTGACTTATAGAAGTGAGATAATACTTTTTGCGTATTCTGCAGGCTTTTAGCCGAAGCCCAAGCAAAAAGTTTTATCGAACGAACCTTATTCAACCTACCTAACAATATATCACTGATTGACATATTACATATGTAGTATATCACTCAGTGATATAAAACGCAAATTATTATGGCACATATAAATAATATAAATCAATAATAAACACATAGTTTTTATAAATATGCCTTATCCTAATAATAGGAAGGTTATATATGGAAATTAATTATGAAGAAGTGTTAAAAAGATTACAATATTTTAGGAATAAAAATCATTTGTCTGCAAGAGAAACAAGTTTAAGGTTGGGTTTAAGTGAATCTTTTATGAATAGAATCGAAAGAAACGCAATAGAGTTAAAAGTATCAACACTTTTAAACTTTATGGAATTAATAGAAATCACACCACAAGAATTCTTTTATTCAAAACCAGAGCATTATAAGGCTGATAGAGAATTACTTGAGCAAATCAGTAAACTATCGTTTGAAAGTAAAGAATCGCTTAAAAAACTAATTAAAAATATGAAATAATTAATTTAATTATTGATAAAAAAGGCAACTTATTAGTTGCCTTTTATTAGTTTTTCCATTATTTGAACTGCATTGCTTGCCGCACCTTTTCGAATATTATCCGCAACGCACCAAAATCTTAAAGCATTTTCATTTGCGATATCAACCCTAATTCTGCCAACAAGCACTTTATCTAGCCCTGTTGCCATTGTTGGAACTGGGTATTTATTTTTTTCAACATCATCAATAACCACAATCCCTTCAAATCTTTCAAGCACCTTTCTTGCTTCTTCTATATCAACTGGATTATTAAATTCCGCTAAAATGTCAATACTATGTGAGTTTTTAACGGGAACTCTAACGCAAGTTGCTGAAACTGGCAAATTTGGTAAGCCTAGTATTTTGCGTGTTTCGTTTACCATCTTCATTTCTTCTTTAGTGAATCCATTTTCTAGGAAAGCATCAATGTGTGGAATGCAGTTATTATATATTGGGTATGCATAAAAACTTGGGCTTTCACCTTTAGTTGTGTTCTCTAAATCCGCAATTCCTTTCATACCACTCCCACTAACCGCTTGATACGATGTGTATGTTACTCTTTTTAAACCAAATTTATCGTGAAGGGCTTTAAGAGGAAGCATACATTGAATAGTTGAACAATTGGGATTTGCGATAATTCCGTTATTTTTCTTAGCACTTTCAATATTCACTTCAGGCACAACAAGTGGCACATCATTATCCATTCTCCAAGCACTGCTATTATCTATAACAACGGCACCAATTTGAGAAAACACTGGTGCGAATTCTTTTGAAACACTGCCACCAGCTGAGAATAACGCATAATCAATTTGTTTTCCAACTATGTTTTCTTTGCAAAGTTTTATAACTTTATATTCCTTTCCCCTAAACACAATTGATTTCCCTGCACTTTTACTTGAAGCATAAAAATAGGCCTTATCAATTTTAATTTCATTTTTTTCTTCTAAAACTTTAATAAATGTTGAGCCAACCAAACCAGTTGCTCCAACAATTGCAACGTTAATACTTTTCATTTTTCCCCCTAAAGATTAAATTTTTCAGCAAGCAAACCAACAACTCTTTCTTTAAATTCTTCTTTCACAACGAAAGAAATAGATATTTCAGAAATAGAAATAAAAGAGTATTTTATGCAATTATCAGATAGTGTTTTAAAAACCTTACTTGCAATTCGTGTGTGAGTGGCTAAACCCATTCCCACCATAATAACTTTGCAAACATCTTTTTTTGTTTCAATTTCAATCAACTTATTAATATCTGAATGAATTATATCTTGCTTGATTTTATACGCTTCTTGCTCGCTTGCACAAAATGAAAACACAAAAAACTCATCAAACTCGCACAAACTAATCATTTCATAATTAATTTTGTTGTTTACCAAAATTTCAAATATTTTTGGTATAACATCTTTATTCGATATAGAAGTTTTTATGCTTAAAATATTTATATTATTCTTAACCGCCAAACTTGTTATAGGCATTTCTTCAAAATAAGTGTTGTTTTCCATAACTAACGTACCTTTTGATTTATTAGATTCCAATGTTTTACCTAAATATAATTCCACATTATATTTTTTAGCCAACTCCACGCATCTGGCATCAAGAACTTTTGCACCGCCAACCGCCATCTCCATCATTTCTTCAAAACAAACTTTATGAATTTTTTTGGCTTTTGGATATAACCTTGGGTCAATTGTGTGAACCGACTCCACATCAGTGTAAATTTCACAAGGGCACTTCAGCTTAGAGGCCAACGCCACCGCTGTGGTGTCGCTTCCTCCCCTACCAAATGTGGTTATATCACCTTTATTGCATATTCCTTGAAATCCTGCCACCACAACAACTTTTCCTTCACTCAATTCTTTTTCCACTCTCGAAACATCAAGGTCAGTTATAAACGCTCTTGAAAACTCATCGTTCGTTTTAAAACCCGCTTGAAAACCAGTTAGAGCAACACTTGGAACTCCAATATTATTTAATGCAATAGCCAAAAGCGCAATAGATTTCATTTCCCCTGTTGACAAAAGTAAATCCATTTCCCTTTTGCTTGGGCTTTGGGCAATTTCGTTTGCCGATGCAATTAATGAGTCTGTGGTTTTCCCCATAGCGCTCACCACAACCACAATTTCATCGCCTTTTTCGTGTAATTTTTTTAAATAACTCGCTATGCTTTGAATTTGTTCAATGGTTGCCACACTGCTTCCCCCATATTTATGAACAACCCGCATATTTTCTCCTATGAGTTAAACAATTTCGAAAGGCAATTTAAAAACATAACCAAATCATAAACTTAATCAACCCATTTTTTAAATAACAAATGATTTATTAAAATCAAACTTACTTATGTAATTAAATCTTGCCTTTCATAATATATTCTATGATTAAGGCAAATAAAATGATTCTATCAACGAATGTTTCGCAAATTCAAAGCATTAGTAAAGCATATATCTCATCGCTTAAAATCAATAAATATTTATTCTAACTAAGCATATAAATCTTTATTTAATTCATACTTTAATCATAAAAAACGCATATGAAAACCATATGCGTTTAACTCTGTTATTTTAAAAATTTATTTACTCTTCGTGTTTTTTATTATACTTTTTATGTATTTCTTCAATTGTGTCTATCGTTGTTGTGTCCTTATGCTCAATCGGCTTCCATGTTACGTTACTAAATAGTGCAATAAATGTGATTGGCAAACTAAATAGGTCGAATATTGGAAAAGTAAACATATATAAAATCTTTTTAACATTCGAGCATGCAATTCTTTTCCATTCAATTATTGTAACTGGAATAACTTGAATAAATGATGTTAGATATAGGGTTAAAAATGATTGCAAGAAAGCAATTCCTAAGTTTGATAACCCCGCCACCACGCTCATTCCTAAGCACGCTTGTGCAATTATAAGCGCAATGAAATACATTAATTTCCAAACAAACACAACAAGTGAATATGGGAAAATTTGAAATGCCATATCATAGAGTGTAAATTTTCTTTGTGCCCAAGTTTGCTTATTTTGTTTATCTCCGTAAATATCATTAACTTCTGAAATTTTACACCTAAACAACTTTTTTAACACTGCGAGTGTGTGGGTTTTAAACATTATTAAATAACCCTTTGCCCACCTTATTCTTTGGCGAAACATAACCTTAAAAGTTGTGGGTTGTTCATCATAAAGAATCGCATCATAGCAATTCACAATTTGATAGCCTTTTAAAATAGTATCAATTGAAAATTCTATATCCTCGGTAATGGTTAGGTTTGTCCATCCCCCATTTGCTTCCAAAATCTCACTACTTATAAGCACACCTGTTCCATTCACAGTGCAACTTAAATTAAGTTTTGTTCTTGGGATATGCAAAGTTCGCATTATTCTTAAATGGTGGTATCCATAGCCAGCAGAGATAAAATTTGAGCCAAAATTTTTAGAACTTATGTATGATCTAACAACTTTATTTCCAGCGGAAAACGCATCGTTCATTTTTTCAACAAAGTAACCATCAAGCACATTATCAGCATCAATTATAAAATAGCCATCAAACACCTTCATTGAGCCATAATCTTGAATTATGTGCTTTGTTAAAAAATTAAGTGCATAACCTTTGCCAATAAATTCATTATTGAATCTTTCATACACAACCGCTCCCGCATCTCTTGCTTTTTCAGCAGTTTTATCTGTGCAATTATCCGCAACAACGAAAACCGTGATTTTATCTTGCGGATATTTTTGTTTCTTTATGCTTTTCACAAGGTTTCCTATAACCTTTTCTTCGTTTCTTGCAGAAATTAAAAACGCATAGTTTTTATAATCGGTTGATTTTTTATATCTTGGCGCTTTGAAAAAGCCCAACAATATAAATAAAAATCTATATGCTGAAAGCACACCAAGAAGCGTTATAAAAATATAATTAACGAGCATTATGATATCAACAGCATTCATATTTATTAAATTTAAATTAAATATTCGCATAATAGTTCCTATTTTCTTTTGTAATAAATTAATAATAACATACACACTTCAAAATTAAAAGAATATAACTAAAAAAATTGATTCCTCAACTTAAAATTTTATCTTTTAATTTATTATTAGATAGCATTAATTACATTAAAAATATATTCTATCAATTTATATTTTTAGCAACTAAACGTTTTGAATATAAGCCACAAAGTGCTAAAATAATTTCAAACGTTAAAATTAGTTTTCACTTTTAAAGGAGCAAAAAATGGATTTATTTAATAAATGTTACACTTATGAAACCGCTAAAAAAGCAAGGGAAAGCGGACTTTACCCTTATTTTAAACCATTAACAACTGGTCAAGATACCGAAGTTGTGATGAGTGGAATAAAAACGATTATGATTGGATCAAACAATTATCTTGGATTAACTTCAAACCCAGAAGTTATTGAAGCAGGCGTGGAAGCACTAAAAAAATATGGCTCAGGTTGCTCTGGCTCTAGATTTTTAAACGGAACTTTAGACCAACACGTTATGCTTGAAGAAGAACTTGCCGATTTCTTGGGAAAAGAAGCTGTTGTTACTTTTAGCACTGGTTTTCAAAGTAACCTTGGAATAATAAGCGCAATCGCTGGAAGAAACGATGTTATCGTTGGAGATAAAGAAAACCACGCTAGCATTTATGATGCTTGCAGATTAAGTTATGCAAAACTTCTAAGATATAACCATAGCGATATGGAAGATTTGGAACGCCAATTAAAATCAATTCCAGAAGATAAAGGTATCTTAATCGTAACTGATGGCGTTTTCAGTATGGGTGGTGATATTTGCAAACTTCCTGAAATTGTTAAACTTGCTAAGAAATATGGTGCAAGAATAATGGTTGATGACTCTCACGGCCTTGGCGTTTTAGGTGCTCACGGAAAAGGTACAGCTGAGCATTTTGGTTTAGAAAAGGATGTTGATATCTATATGGGAACATTCTCAAAATCCCTTGCAAGCCTTGGCGGATATATGGCAGGTGATAAAGAAATCGTTGACTTTGTGAAACACACATCTCGCCCATTTATCTTCAGTGCTTCTATAACTCCAGCAAGTGTTGCTTGTGCTAGAACCGCTTTAAAAATCTTAAGAGAACATCCTGAAAGAGTTCAAGCACTAAGAGATATTTCAAATTATATGAGAGAAGGTTTGAAAAAGGCCGGTGTTCCAATTATTGAAAGCATCACACCAATTATCCCTATCTACACCTACACTGTTGAAAGAACTTTCCTTGCTTGCAAAATGCTAAGCGATAGGGGCGTTTATGTTAACTCTTCAATCCCTCCTGCAACACCTGAAGGTCAATGTCTTCTTCGCACTAGTTACACTGCCACCCACACAAAAGAACAAATGGATTATTGCATTAAACAAATTAAAGAGGTTCTAGACCTTCTACCACCACTTGAAGAAACCAACGAAAACATAGAAAACAAAAGTGAATAGGTTTATTAATACATAAATATATTACTAACCTAATATTAATTAATAAAAATTTAAATGTAGTTTTTATTGCTTATTATTATATATAAAATAAATCAATACAAATTAAATACTATATAAATTTATATTGAAAGCGATTATATTAAAAATTTATATTATAGCCAATATAAATGGCTTCGATTTAATTATATGAAATGTGAAAAAGCAAAAGCCCACACTATTATGTGTGGGCTTTTGCTACCTAATAATGCGTATATAGGTAGAATGAAAAATGGAAAAACATTTTAAATTTAATTAAAATGCATTTAGATTATAGTATGGTTTTGTACGGTTGTCAATACCCATTTTGAAAATTTTTGCACTTTTTTTAAATTTTTTATCGTATTTTATGTGCATTTTGCACCAAATTCAACTAAAAGTTTAAATTTGCACTCATTCTCGATTAAGCAACATAGATAGTTTAATTAACTTAACACCGGTTTTAAATTATAGGCTTTTATTTATTCTTAGTTATTCAAAGCTTTATAAATATTTGAATTTATTAAAATTAGCTTATATCCATTGCATTTTATGATTATCTTATTTTTATTGCACTCATCTATGTTTATTTTTTGTGTTGACCTGATTTTTAAAATTATTGTGTTTTTATCCCAATACATAATTTCATTTTCAATCGCTTTGGCGTTATTCTTCACCTTAATATCAATGCAAGGGTTATAAAATCCTTCACCATATATAACAATTCGATTTTTGAATTTCGGAACAACACCATAAACGATTAATTTTTGCGATGGCACTATGCTTTTATTTTGATAAGTTGTGATTTGTTGTGTGGTAATAATTCGAACAACTGCTCCACTCTCAATATCATCTTGCACAACGCAATTATTGGAAATAACCACATTATCTCCAACATTGCAATTGCCCCAAATTGATGCACCATTTTTTATTTCCACATTGTTTCCAATAACTATTCGATTATCTATTGAATTAGTGTTTGAGCAAATAACAACTCCACCATGCACCACAAAATTCTTGCCAATTATAACCTTATCATAAATCTTTGTGTTTTCAGCTAATTCAAGCTTTAGCCCATCTGATATTTGGCACTTAGGTGAAATATATATATTTGTTTTTAAAAATCCAATTTCGCTTATTTTAAAACTTGCAAACTCAAGATTATAATTTTGAAAAATGTGTGAAGCTACCCTATAATAAATAATTGCAAGTGTGCTTGCACTCCAATGACTTGAGTCTATAAAACATTCCTTCTGGTTATCATTTAAAAGTGTTTTATATATATTTTTTTCACATAATTCTAAATCAAAATTTATTTCAATTGGCAAATTTTCATAAAGTACTTTTTTTATATATTGTTTTAATTCCATATGAATTAATATGAATTAGCACTATTTTTTGATAATCGAAAGTTTTTTATAATAGTTTTTTTATAATAGATTTTTTGTAATAGTTTTTTAAAATAATTTTTTGTAATAGCTTTTTAAAAATTGATTTTTTAAATTTACGCTTTTTTCATTAAAATATGTTTTTTATAAATATAAAAAGAAACATAAAAAATATGTTTCTTTTTCTAAAATAATAAAACTAACTCAATTTTAATTCAATGTTGTTGGTTTTAAAATGAGATATAACTTGCTCGTGGAATTTCTCCAATTCTTCACCAGTTAGTGTTCTATCATATCTCCAAATATCGTAATGCAAGGTCACGCTCTTAGTTGGTTCGTTATCTTTTTCGTAAATATCAAGCAAACTAACCCTATATTCTAAATCCAAATTAATAGATTTGCCGATTTTCTCAATTTCAGAATAAAGCATATTCTTTGGAACATTAAAATTAAAATCTTGCTCACTCTTTGGATATTTTGAAACTGATTCAACAACCTCTTTTTCTTCATCTAATTCAAGCACTTTAGAAAAATTAATTTCGCACATAACAACATTCAATTTTCCATCTAGTTTTTTAGCAACACGATAATCCAACGCACCAATTTCACCAATCTCACCTTTATTTGAAATAATGGTGAAATGATTAATAGGCAAAAACCAATCTTCTTTTGATTCAGACACTTCAAAAGTTATGTGGCTCTTAATTTCAAAATCAAAAATATAATTAACGATATTTTTCATTTCAATAAGCAATTCTTGCTGAGTTCTGTTCCTATCCGCTAAAGCAATACATAAAGATTTGGTTTCGTTTGTTAAACCTTTTTCGTTTAGATTTTTAACAACTCTCCCAATTTCAAACACGCCTACTCTAGAAAAATCATTTTTATTTTCATTAACAACTTTAAGCATCGTTGGAACCATTGTGTTTCTAATTTGGTCGCTATCTTTTTGAATACTATTCACAATTCTAATCACACTACTTGGTTTAATCCCAATTGATTTATCAAATTCATTATCATACCAAATATAACTATGAGTTTCACTTAGGTTAAATCTCGTTGCAAGTGCATATTTAACTGCATATTCTAAAGCAACTTCAATGTTTTCTTTCACTGGCTCAACAGTTTGCAAAGTTGAAGATGGTTTAATATTATCATAACCATATATTCTTGTTATTTCTTCAACAATATCAGCCTTTCCGCTAATATCTTTGGTTGCCCTATGAGATGGAACATCAATTTTAAACACGCCGTTTGGTTTTTCAGTCACGCCAAACTCCAAACTTTTTAAAATTTCAACCACTTTTTCATTTGAAATTTCTTGGCCAATATATCTATTAATATAATCTTTGGTTATTTCAATTTCAATTTTAGGATATTCATATTTAATCACATCAGCAATACCGCTTGAAACTTTTGCATCTTTATCTAAAGACTCAACTAGATAAATATATCTTAAAAGTGCTTTCATTGTTAAATTTGTATCTAGCATTTTTTCATATCTTGCACTAGCTTCAGTTCTTAAACCAAGCTTAATAGCAGTTCTTCTAACTTGAACACCATCGAAGCAAGCAGATTCTATTAGCACATTTTTTGTTGAATCAGAAATTGCACTTTTCAATCCACCCATTACTCCTGCAATAGCAACCGGCTCACCTTTTGATTTTATAACCATTGTTCCACTTGGCAAAATTCGTTTTGTTTCATCAAGCGTTTCAAATTCAGTGTCGTTAGCTAATTTCTCAACAGAAATTGAATCCACACTTTCGTTATCAAACGCATGCATTGGCTGACCAAGTTCAAGCATAATATAATTCGTTATATCAGTTAAGAAATTTATACCTCTCATTCCGCAATAGAAAAGCCTTATTTGCATTTCCATTGGTGAAACCTTTCTTGTGATATTTTCCATTTTGCAAGATGTGTATCTATAGCAACTCTCAGTTTCCACTTTAACATCAACTTTCTTTAAATTGTTGTTAACTTTTGCTAGTTCCATCGCCTTTAGTGGTCTGCCTGTTAGTGCTGAAATCTCTCTTGCGATTCCATAATGGCCCCACATATCAGGCCTATTTGTTAAGCTTTTATTATCAACTTCGAAAATTGTGTCTTCAATTGGAAGTATAGTTTTTATGTCAACACCTATAGGTGTATTGTCAGAAAACTCATATAGTCCGCCATTATCATCGGAGAAGCCTAACTCCTTAGCACTGCAACACATTCCAAAACTTTCATATCCTCCCACAACGGCTTTATCAATTTTAACATCACCAATTTGGGCACCTATTTTGGCAAGCGGAACAATCATTCCCTCTCTAACGTTTGGAGCACCACAAACAATATTTAATGTTTCTTTTCCAATATTCACCTTAAGCAAGTGAAGTTTTTTGCTATTTGGGTGATTTTCAATGTTTTCAATTTTAGCTGTAACCACTCCACTTATATCTTTGCCTTTATGCTCAACACCTTCAACTTCAGCACACGACAAAGTGAATTGTTGAATCAGTTTATCTTCATCGATTCCAGATAAATCCACATAATCTTTAATCCAATTCATTGAAATAAACATATCTTAACTCCCCCTTATTTAACCTTTGTTTGCTTTAATAATTTTAATTTTCCGCTATTTAAAGTTCTAATATCTTTAATATCAAAAGCCATCATAGCAAGCCTTCCTAACCCTAAGCCGAATGCAAATCCTTGATATTCATCTGGATTAATTCCACCCATTTCCAAAACCTTTGGATGAATCATTCCGCAAGGGCAAAGTTCAATCCAACCACCGTGTTTGCAAACCCTGCAACCCTCACCATCGCAATAAGGGCATTTAACATCAAGTTCAAATCCCGGTTCAACAAATGGGAAAAATCCTGGGCGAAGCCTAACTTCAACCTCTTTTTCAAACACTTGAGATAGCATTGTTTTCATAAAGAAAATTAAGTTTGATATACTTATATTTTTATCAATCATCATTCCTTCTAGTTGGAAAAATGTGTTTTCATGAGAAGCATCGAGTTCTTCGTTTCTAAAGCAACGACCTGGGAATATTGCTTTAAGTGGAGCACCATATTTTCTCATTATTCTATTTTGGCTAGCTGATGTGTGAGTTTTCAAAACTTGACCATTTTCCAAATAGAATGTGTCTTGCATCTCTCTTGCTGGGTGGTCTTTTGGAACATTAACCGCTTCAAAGTTATTAAACTCAGTTTCAATTTCGTTTCCATCTTCCACATGAAACCCCATACTTTTGAAAATTTCAACTATCTTTCTTTGAGTGATAGTTATTGGGTGCAAACTGCCAGTTGGCTCTTGGCTTGGAATAGTTAAGTCAACTAATTTTGTGTTTTTCAAAAGCTCGTTATAAGCGCACTTTTCAACTTCTTCTTTTAAATCACTAAGTAAACTTTCAATTTTGTTTTTAAGATTATTAACTTCTTCACCATACACTTTTTTCTTTTCATTTGGAACGTTTTTTATTTCCTTCAACGCATCAGTCACAACACCGCTCTTACCTAAAAATTTAACTCTTAGTTCGTTTATCTCCTGCTCATTCTTAACACTTTTTGAATCGGTTGAAAACAATTCTAAAATTTTTTCTAAATTCTCTTGCATATTATTATCTCCAATTGTATTCGTTTAAATAATGCTCATAATTATTTGACTAATACTAACTTTCGCTTTGAATTTTGATGTAACAAAACAAAATAAAAAGCCCCTTAAACTTTAAGGGACGAATTCTTTCCGTGGTACCACCCAAATTCACTAAGCTTCACTTAGCCTTATTGATTTATAACGATAATCACTCGGGTTAACTTTTCATTAACCTGCTCGAATGGCGAAATTCAAAAACATATGAACTTTAAGTGAGCTTTCAGCGCCTCACCCACTCTCTCTTTAAAGAATATGCTTTCTACTTAATCATTGTCTTAGCATTTATTAAACTGCAAATATGATATCACCTATACAAAAATAAATCAAGTGCTTTTCTATGAAAATCCATAAATATTAATGATTTAGAATAACCTATAATTTACCTAATTTGGCATTAATCACAAAGTTTTCGGTTAAATAAAAGCATTTAACAAAATATATTCAATAAACAAATTAAAATTTTAGATTAAATTATATTTAATTAAAATTAAGCCAATTTTATTAAAGTTAGATAAAATAAAATATTTTTTTTAAATTTATGTATAAAAATTTTGAACCCGCACAATAT
>CAKVOF010000012.1 GCA_934778125.1 uncultured Clostridia bacterium | reverse complement strand
TTTTCGCTTAGCCTTTTATTTTTATTGTTTCACTTTTTTTCACATTAAAAATATTATTCCATTGTTTCAAGTTTATGTTTTTGATCTGCAATTTGTAAGTTTTCAATTAAATCATTTAAGTCACCATTCAAAAATGCTTCTAAGTTATAAACTGTGTAATTAATTCTGTGATCAGTTAATCTTCCTTGTGGGTAATTATAAGTTCTGATCCTTTCGCTTCTATCACCAGTTCCAACTTGCTCTTTTCTATTTCTTGCGTATTCAGTATCTAATTGCATTTGATAATAATCATACAACTTACTTTTTAAAACACTAAATGCTCTTTCCTTATTTTTTAATTGAGACCTTTCATCTTGACAACAAACAACAATACCTGTTGGAATATGGGTTAATCTTATAGCACTATCTGTTGTGTTAACGTGTTGACCACCCGCACCCGAACTTCGATAGGTATCAACCTTAACATCTTTTTCATTAATTTCGATATCAACTTCTTCATGCTCTGGCAAAACCGCAACCGTGCTTGTGCTTGTGTGGATTCTTCCTGAACTTTCAGTTTCAGGGACTCTTTGAACTCTATGAACTCCACTTTCATATTTCAATTTTGAATATGCACCTTTACCTTTAATCATAAATGATACTTCTTTGATTCCACCAAGCTCAGTATCATTTTTATCTAGAACTTCAACTTTCCATCTTTGCGATTCAGCATACATTGAATACATTCTAAACAAAACAGCACTAAATAAACTAGCCTCTTCTCCACCAGCCCCAGACCTAATTTCCATTATTACGTTTTTCTCATCGTTTTCATCTTTAGGCAAAAGCAAAACTTTAAAATGCTCATCAAGCTCTTTTAAGCGTTCTTCATTTGACTTCAATTCCTCATCAAACATCGCAAGCATATCAGAATCTTTTTCTTGCTTTTGCATTTCTTTTATGTCGGCATTTTCTTGCTCTATCTTTTTATATTCATTATATGAATCGTAAATTGGTTGCAAATTATTATATTCTTTAATTAATTGAGTGTATTTTTTATTATCAGCAATAACTTCAGGTTTCACAACTTCTTTTGCAACTTCTTCATATTTTTGATATAAGGCAGTAATTTTTTCTATCATCAAACTCTCCTATTATTTGCAATTGCAAATCTATAATTTCCACTAAAATCCTTTAAAATTCTAACATTATCATAATGTTTATCTAAAAGGTTTTTTATTTTGATCTCTAATCCATTATCTATTTCTAGATATAACTTTCCGTTTTCATTTAAATATTTGTAAGCATCATCTATAATCCTTGTGTAGAACTTCATTCCATCTTCTCCACCATCGAGTGCTAAAATTGGATCGTATTTCAACACCTCTTTCTCAAGATTTTTAATAACACTTGATTTTATATATGGCGGGTTACTAACTATTATATCATATTTCTCACTAATATTTTCAAATAGATCACTTTCAATGATTTTGCAAGAAACGTTATTTAAAAGCATATTTTCTTTTTGATTTTTTATAGCATCTTTTGAAATATCACATAACGTTACATCGTAATTTTGAGATAAAGCAAGCGATATTCCAATGCAACCGCTTCCAGCACACATATCAAGCAATTTTAACCCTTTTGGATTCTCTTTTGCAATCATATCCACCAATATTTCAGTTTCCTGCCTTGGCGTTAAAGTGTTATCTGAATACTTAAATTTTGCACCATAGAATTCAGTTTCACCGATGATTCTTTCAATTGGCTCACCATTTATTTTTCTATTGATAAGCAACAAATATTCTTGCAACGCAACCTCATTAATTTGCCTAGTATTCTCACCAAATTTAAAGATAAACAAATCTTTTGCGTATATACTAGAATTATTTATATTCGCTTTGCTAAGCATATTTTCAGCCATTTTCAACACATATTCTTTTGAAAACATAACCTAATCCTAAAATAAAATTCAAAAAACGCTTAAGGTGGTTCTCACCAAAAGCGTTCCATACAAAAAGATAAGACATTTCAATTTAAAATGCCTTACCCCTAAATTAACTAATCTAAATTATATTTTTTCTTGAACTTCTCAACTCTACCAGCAGTGTCAACAAGTTTGTGTTTACCTGTGAAGAATGGGTGGCAAACGTTACAAACATCAATAGACATTTTGTCCCCTTTAACTGTTGATTTAGTTTTGAAAGTGTTTCCACAAGCACAAGTTACTTCAACTTCGTGGTAATCTGGATGAATATCAGCTTTCATTAACCTTCTCCTTTGCTCTAGATTTGTTAGCTATACACGAACTCGCAATAGTCCAACAATTACGCAGTATGAGTATTATATAATAAAAACACCTATTAGTCAAGATATATTTTTATTTATTTAGCGATTTTTTAATAATTTCATAAATATCGCCAGCTCCAAGCACTAAAACCAAATTAAAATTTTTTGCTTGCTCAAAAATCTCTTTAATAAGTTTTTGCTTGTTCGCAAAATATTTTTTATTCTCGTTTTTTATGACATCACAAAGCACTTTTCCATTTGCCTTTGCATTATATTTTTCACGCGCAGGATATGTTTTAAATACAAACACGTTATCGCAATCATTAAAAGCATCCATAAATTCACCCATTAGCGTTTTAGTTCGAGAAAATGTGTGCGGTTGAAAAACGCAAAGAACTTTTCCATAATGCTCTTTTGCATTCTTGAGTGAATTTTTTATTTCTGTTGGGTGGTGTGCATAGTCTGCCACCACACTCACATTATCTATTTTTCCTATTAGCTCGTTTCTGCGTTTAACGCCTTTAAAATCAAGAAGACCTGCCCTTATATCGTTTACTTTAACACCAATCAAATCACTAACCGCTATTGAAAGAAGTGCGTTTTTAAGGTTATATTCACCCTTTAAATTTATTTCAAAGTAACCAAACAACTTGCCCCTTTTCAAAACTTTAAATCGCTGACCACTTTGTGTTTCTTCAATGTAAATATACGAATAGTCGTTAAAAATGCTTTTCCCACAAATAATTAAGTCTTTATTGCACTTATTTAAAACTTTCTTGCAAGACTCAAAACAAACAATTTTATTTTTTGCCAAGTTTCCAAACTTAACAAATGCTTCTTCCACATTTTCCTTAGTTTTATAATAATCCAAATGTTCTGCCTCAATGTTTGTTATTACGGAAAATGTTGGGTTTAAACAATTGAAACTTTCCCTATATTCGCACGCCTCACACACTAAATATTCACGTTTGCCAATCACAAAGTTAGTATTTAAATCTGCAAATTCACCACCAAGTGCAATGGTTGGATTTAATCCCGCTTTCAATAAAATTTTACTAAGAAATGCCGTTGTTGTGGTTTTTCCATGAGAACCAGATATTGCAAGAACATTTTTAAATAATTTTGAGAAAAGACCTAAAAATTCTGACCTTTCCAAAACCTCTATTCCCATATCTCTCGCCTTTAAAATTTCAGCATTATCTTGCTTAATTGCACCTGAAAACACGACCATTTGCGTATCTTTATCAATATTTTCAGCACTATGATGAGAATAAAAGACTAAACCTAATTCAATAAGTTCTTTAGTGATACTAGTTTCAACCAAATCAGATCCAGAAACTTTAACCCCATTAATAAGCAAAAACTTCGCAAGGCCACTCATTGATATTCCTGAAACACCAATAAAATGAATTTTCTTCAAATTTTTAAAATCTTTTTTTATCATAAAATTATATATGAAATAGGCTAAAAAAAGTTGTTTTATGAAAATTATTTTGTTATAATAAGGCTAACTAAATAATAAGGAGATAACTAAATTGAAAATTACTGATGTTAGAATTAGACTAATGCAAAAAGATGATAGCAAATTAAAAGCTGTTGCATCTATCACAATCGATGAATGCTTTGTTGTTCACGATATTAAAGTTTTAGAAGGAAATCAAGGTTTGTTTGTTAGAATGCCTAATAGGCAAACAAATGATGGCGAATTCAAAGATATCGCTCACCCTCTAAACACTCCAACAAGAGAAGAAATCAACAAATTAGTTCTTGCTAAATATGAAGAAGAACTAGCAAAACCAAAAGCTGAATAGTTTTGTTATTAACGCAAGGTGATTTATATCACCTTGTTTTTTCTTTTACAAACGCGTGATAAATCACAATAAAAAATCACACTCTATTCACTCACACAATATAATATTCTCATAATTCAACAATTAATTTACAACAAAAAAACACTAGAAACTTTTAAAACGGTTCCCACAGGATTCGTTTAATTCCTAGTGTTTTTTATTAACTAAACTAATAACAATTTTTATTGTAGTTATTTTGTGGCTAATTTATAATTAGAATTTAATTCCAGTGTTGTCGTTAACAACAGCTGTTTTGTGCCTGTTAAACAATTCACCAACATAGCAAGTTTTTGAATTTGTTGCGTGAGCATAGATGTTTCCACCGTTGAATGGATTTGATGAGTTGTTTGAGTTTGCATATAAATTCAAAACGCTATTTGTTCCAACGTATCCAACAATTTTTGCAACCATAACCATTTTTCCACCAGTAACACGAATGTCACCCGAAGTCATAATTGAACTTGTTTTTGCACTGTTATTAATAGTAACAGTTCCTTCAACAACACCAATAACACCACCAATAAATGATTGAGCACCACTTGATGACATGTTTAATTTATCAACTGAATTAGCAACGCCACTTAATGAATTTGTGCTTGTTAGAATAACATTTCTAGCATAACCAATGAATCCGCCAAACACAACCATACTATCTTGATTTAATATATCTGCAGTTTGTCTGTTTTCAATGTTTCCACGAATTTCAAGTGGTTTAGAACTTTCCGCAATAATATTACCAACGATTCCACCAATATATGAAACTTTTCCGCCACCTTCACGGATTTGGAAAACTACTGAGTTTGCACAGTTTTCAATAACAGATTGTTCGCTAGTGCTAGTTGTTCTGATTGCACCAACGATTCCACCAACATATCTAATGTTCTCTGCATTGCCTTTTCCTATTTCAATGCTAATTTCACCTTGTGTTGCAGACACAGTGCTGATAACTAGCGCACCAACTCCAGAATAGCAACCAAGAACGCCTCCAGCATACATAGATGTTCCATATGAATTTGCATTAACATAAATTTTGCCATTATAAACAGAGTTTGAAATTGTTGTTCTTTTTGAGTCGTTTGAATAACCCATTATATTTCCTGCATGAGCAATGTTATACTTGCTATTTGCAGAAACTGAAGAATCTTTTGTTGTTGTAACCCCATCAATAACCGTTTCGCTATTTGCTGAATAAGCAATAATACCGCCAGCTATTGCAAATCCGTTGCACGCTTCAGTTTTTGTTTGATTAGCTAAGATCTTACCTGAGTTTAATGAATTTGAAATTGTAACTTTTGCTGAGCCAATTGAAACGCCAACCAATCCACCAGCATATGCACCTTTGCTTGCAGTTGCAGAAATTGAAGCAGTATTTCCATATGTGTTAACTGGGTTACTAATTGTTAAGGTTTCCATAGATAAGCCAATTAAACCGCCTGCGTAAACATTTCCGTTTGTTGCTGTTGATGAAGCAATAATTTCACCAGAGTTTATTGCTGTGCCAAGTTTTGCATCGTTAGCAACACCAACTAAACCGCCCACACACACAACCGCTTCACTTGAGCTTACTTCAATTTTACCTTCGTTGCTTGCATTTAATATAACATATCTAGCATCGCCAATAATTCCACCAACTGATTTAGCTTTGCTATTTTTAATAATGATATTTGCATAGTTTATGCAACCTTGATATCCGCCACCAATTTCTGATTTTGTGCTAACGTAGCCAACGATTCCACCAACCATAACGCCGTTATCAATCAAACCTGAAACTGTGCAATTTTCAATACTACCACCAGCTAAGCATTGAGCAACACCACCAAAGATATTTAAGAATCTATTTCCTTGATTATAAACAACATTAATGCTTTCAATTTTATTTAAAACATTAACAAATGGAGAAATTCCTTTAACATTAAATACAATCTTTTTATTTGAACCATCATAGATTCCGTTGAATTTGTTTGCTTGAAGCAATGTGTTTGTTTCAACTAAAGAATCAACATTGATATCGTTCATTTGAGCAAAATAATATTTGTGAGATGATACTTTTTCTGAAGCAGATAGTGCAACAACTAGGTTATTCCAGTCTGCTAAAGACTTAATTTGAACTGGGCTACTACCTTCTTTTGAAACCCAACCTTTTCCATTATATTCAATTGTTCCATCGCCTTCATAATTATATTTAGCAATCAATTCAACATCACTATTCAATGTGATTGTTCCGCTTCCGATTTCAGCACCGTTTAGCAAGAATGAATAGTTGCTAGCACCATTATATAAAGTTGTGTATGGCAATAAAACAGTTTGAACATTTTCTTTTGCTAGTTCAAATGTGAACACACCAACGCCATCACCTTTGTTTTCAAATGATTTGGTAATCGTGCTTCCTTTATAGAAAGACACACGACCAATAACCGCAGTTTCGTTTCCTGTTAGTTTTGATTCGAAATTGAAAGTGTAGTTTGCATTTTTAAATGTGTTTTTAATCCAATAATCATTGTTTGGAAGATTTGATTTTAATGTAATATAGCATTTTTCGCCTTCTGGAATATCTTGTTTTACTGTCCATCTAGCATAAAGAGTTGCATTTTTATCAAATGTTGTTGTTGCATAAACTCTTGTTGTGTAATCTCTATCAATAAACCAACCAGCAAAGTTATAACCTGATTTTGATGGAACTGGAAGGTTTCCGATTTGAGAGCCAGCCACGATTTTTCTACTTGTTTCTGTGTTTCCGCTATTTGCATCATTATATTCAAATGTGATTACAACATAATCAGTTGTTTCACCATTTTTTATCCATTTTGCAAATAATGTGTTTGTTCCAAAATTAACAATTGTTGAAGAGTAAACTCTTGTTTGGAATGTGCTTTCCAAATACCAGCCAGCAAAAGTAAAGCCATCTTTAGTTGGAACTGGAAGGTTTCCAATTTGTTCGTTTGGAGTTACATCTTTTGAGTCTACACCATTTTTGTTTGTTGCGCCATTATAATCGAAATAAATTTTAATTGTGATTTTGGTTTCTTTTGAATCAAAATCAAATTCTCTATCAATATGAATTTTTGAATAATCTATAATTGGATAACCTTCATTTACTTTTGAATCAACAATCCAAACATTCTCAAAATCCCAATATTTAGTTTCAGTGCCTTTTGAAGAAATTAAATTTCCATAAATTTTTAGATCTGAAGAATTATAGCCATAAACAAATCCAGTTTCTTCCACGATATTCACATCTTTAACTGTTCCGTTTTTTAGAAGGACTCTATTTGATCCAATCGCATTTAAGCCACTTGATTTGTCTTTATCATAATAGCAACCAATAAATCTATTGTAAGTTGTTTCAATCACAGTTGAAGTTTCTTCTTTAACTTCTTTATAGTCATAGTTTAAACCAATTAAAGCGCCATACTCTGAAATACCATTTGAATTAATAACTTCAATTGCTGTGTAAGAATCTTTAATGTTTCCACCACGAATAACTCTAACGCCACTATTTGTGAATGAGTTTGAGCCAATTAAACCGCCGTAGATATCTAAGCCTCTAACGTTAACCTTACCAACTGAATATGTGTAGACCAAAATTCCGCCTTGGTTTAAACCAACAATTCCACCAAACACACCACTCATTGATCTTTCTTCTAGGCTAGATTCAGTGTGTGTGAAACCAGCAACAACATTCACAGAACTTCTTGCGATTGTTGCAACATAATCCACAATTTTCTCTGTGTTTGATTCTTCATCAATTTCTAAATGACCAGTTGCGGTGCTTGAACCAGCGATACCGCCGATGTAACCTGCATTAACATCAAGTAAAACATCTTTAACTTCAATTCTTTCAATCAAACCATAGTTTTCACCACAAATAGTTCCAACTTTATTATAACTGCCTTTGATTGTTGCTTTTTCAATTTTAAGGTTATATATTTTACCTGTGTGGGCAATAGTGTTGAATAATCCAACATTTTCAAAACTATCACCAATTTCTTCCAAAGATGCGTTGTTTGCAACATATGCATCTTTATCTATGTATAGATTTTTAATTGTGTATCCATTACCATCGAAGCTTCCTGATAATTCACCCAATGGTTTAAAATATCCGCTATTAACTTCGCTTAAATCAATATCGTTAACAAGTTTAAAGCATTTATCTAAAGTGTATTCACCCAAACCTATCAACATCATTTGATTTGCGTTTTCAATGTAATATGGAGATGATTCAGTTCCATCACCAACTAAAACATCACAATATAGATTTCTATACTTTGAGTTTGATGTTTTAACATTGTTTTTAGCAGTTCCACCACCAACAGCTTTGAAAATTCCATTATCATAAACAAGAACATTTTCATCACTTGTTGAGATGTTTACTTTTGTGCCATCTTTTTTGTTCACGTACTTAATATCTAGAGTGAATTCATCACCTTTATTTGCATACATAACAGATGCAGACAAAGAAATCTTCTCTTGATTTCCAACTAAAAAGAAGATTGTGAAGCCACTTGATATTACTAGAACGGCAACAAATAAACAAATTAAAAATTTTTTCATTATTTTACCACCCACCTTCAAATTTTTCTAGATTTACTAAAGTATACTATGAATGTCAAACAATGTCAATACCCAAGTTTAACAAAACTCGCCATATAAGTTGATTTAACATTAAAATAGACCATAGTAAATCTAAGTATAAAAAATTATTATATTTATACTATTTATATTATATCATATATAGCAAAAAAATGCAAGGGCTTGAAATTTATATAACTTTATATAAAAAATTGTGACAAATCATAAAAATTGCAAACCTTTTGCAACTTTTAACACAAATATTATGAAAAACTATTGCAAGCAACTGCAGTCTAAAGCAACACAACACTCCAAATATGATAATTGAGCGCAAATATGATTTTTAAAAGATGCAACAAAAAAGGAAGAAACGCTAATTTCTTCCTTATATTTTTATTTTTTAAACTTTTCAAACAAATTCATTAGTCCAAATTATTTTCTCTTTTTTGGACTTGAATCGAAATCATCTTCATCATCATAGTCATCTTCATCATCACTATCTTCATCATCTTCTTCGCCTTCATCATCATCTTCATCTAGGTCTGAATCATCTAAAATAGTGTCATCAAAGTCATCAACATCATTGAATTCTTCTTCACTATCTTCTTCATCTTCATCATCAAATTCGCCTTCTAAATCTTCAGCAAATTTTGAGTCAAGTTCTTCATCAATTTCATCATCTGGTTCAACTGGAAGAAGATCAAGATCTTCATCTTCATCGGCTTTATCAACAAATGTTCTCCAATCAACATCTTCATCTTTTGATGATGTTGAATTTTCTTCCAAACACATTGAGCAAATTGTTTCGCCATCTTGCAAATAGTTCGTTTTGCAAATTGGGCAAAGTTCTAGTTCTTCTTCATCAAGGTAATCATAATCAAAGTCATCAACTGACCCTGCTTTCATTTCTTTTTTACAAACATCGCAGAATTTATCTTCTTGTTTAATGTAATTAAGCTCACATCTTGGGCACTTAATATAAACGGGTTTTTTTTCTTCCATATTAATCAACCTTTTCTTTTAAATTTTGCTAAAACCTGAAGAAGAAAACAACTTCAAATTAGCGTTTGAATTTAATAAACGCACATATTATATGAATAATAGGCCACGTTGTAAACTTATTTTATATATTTTTTTTGATTTTTCACATTTTTTTAATTAATTTTCGATAAAACATAGTTGAATAATTCATCGTTTATATCTTCAATTGATCTAATTTTTTGATCTTTAACGCAATTTATAACTTTATAATCAAGCAATTTTGCAACTTCCAAATAAGCCTTCTCAACATTTTTCATATATTTTTCATCTTTTTCTAACTCATCTGGCTTTTCTTCTCTGCCAGCTTTTAATATTTTTGCAAATTCACTTGGCATATAAAGTAATATTTTAATCTCTGGCTTTGGTAATTCAAGCAAACCATACTCTAAATCAATTAAAAATTGATATATCTTGTACCTTTCTTCTTTATCTTCTATTTTTGCACCGCTATATGCAATATTGCTATCAACATATCTATCTAAAATAACGTTTGTTTTTTCAAGCATCTTTTCAACAATTGGGATATTATATTTTCTATCCGCCGCAAAATATAAAGCTGAAACTTTAGAATCTACCTTGCTAGCACCTTCTTTAAAGCAACCCTTGCCATTTCTTCCTAAATAATATTCTCCAACAATTTCACCAGTTGGGCTATCGTAGTTTGGAAATTTAAACGATTCAATTAAAATATTGGCTTCTTTTAGCCTTTTCATTAATAGGCTTAATTGAGTGCTTTTGCCCGCACAATCAGTTCCTTCTATTGAAATTAACTTATTCATATTATATCACCTTTTTCGTTTGTTTTTTAATCTGCTAATTTTTTCATTTCGTTAATTGCCCATTTTAATTCACTAAATGCAACTTCATATGGCTTTGATGTTGTTAAATCAACGCCAGCTCTTTTCAATATGTTTAACGCATAATCGTTTCCACCGCTTTTTAAAAAGTTAAAGTAATTTTCTTTGGCGTTTGGAACATTATTTAATATGTTACTAGCTATACACACCGCACTAGTTAATCCAGTGGCGTATTTAAACACATAAAAACTTGAATAGAAGTGCGGAATTCTTAACCACACATAGTCTGATTCATTCAAGTGCTTAACAACTTTTCCCTCATACTTTAAATTAAGCTTCTTATAGTAATTTTTCAAGATATCTCTACTTATTGGTTGATCTGCTTCAACTAATTTATGAGCATATTCCTCAAATTCACTAAACTGCGTTTGCCTAAAAATTGTGCTTGTGAACATTCTTATATATTCATCAAGGAAGTGTAGTTTTTCTTGTTTTGTTTTTGCGTTTTTATAAAAGTACTTAAGCAATAAAACTTCGTTTGTTGTGCTCGCAATTTCCGCTAAAAATATTGGATAATGGCAAAGGGTGTATGGGTTGTTTTTGTTGCTATAATATGAATGGATTGCGTGGCCAATTTCGTGAGCAAACGTGAATGCACCATCGATGTTATCCATATGATTTAACTTAACATATGGGTGAACCGAGTATGCAGAACCACAACTAAAAGCACCACTTTCTTTATTTAAGTTAGGGTAAATATCAACCCATCTTTCATCTAAACTTCTTTGCACTAAAGAAACATATTCTTCCCCCATAATTGCCAACGCCTTTTTCACGTGGTCAACGGCAACTGGAAAACTCATTTTTGGTGCATATTTTGTTAGTGGAACGCTTAAATCATAGGCATAAAGTGTGTTCAAATTTAATATTTTCTTTCTTAGGGCATAGTATTTATGAACCAAAGGCAACGTTTCGTTAACTTTTTCTATTAAAGTGTTATAAACAATCCTATCCATATTAAGCCCAAACAAACTTGCATCTAATGTTGATTTATGTCCATGCACATCGGTATAAAACCAGTCACTTTTAACACTTCCGATATAATTTGTGGCAATAGTGTTTGAAAGTGATATAAATCCTTTCATCAAGTTTTTATAAGCACTTTCTCTTAAAACCCTATCTTTACTTTCTCTAAGTTTACCAAAAGTTGCGTTATTTAATTCGTATTTCTTTCCGTTTGAATCATATGCATCTTCGAATTTTAAATCCACATTATCAATATTATCAAAGATGTCAGAAAAATCTCCCGCAAATTTTTCCGACTTTGTTAGAATTTTTTCTTCAATTTCACTTAAAATATGTGGCTTATTTCTTAAAAGTTCTTTTAGTGATAAGGCATAATTTTTAAATCTTTTATCGTTTATTAAACCCTCAATATATTCCGCACTTAATGAATTTAATTCTGGTTCAATAAAAACACTATTTTCCGAAATTTTTTGTGCAAAATTACTAACAACAACCTGCATCTCCACATATTTTTGGTTGGAGATATCTTCCACGTGCTTAAGCATAACATAGGTATATATATTAGCGAATTTAACGCTTATATCATCATCAAGCTTAAATAAGTCTAGGCACATTTTTGGATCGCTTAATTTACCTTTATATGTTTTAATTTTTTCAACTGACTTTTCAAGTTTTTTAATTTCCTCAAAAACCTCTTCATCACTTTGAAAAATATCCTTCAAATTCCATTTATAATCTTCTTTTATAGCACTGCGCTTTTTCATTGATTTCCCCCATTTCAAATATTAATAAATATACTATCTATCAAAATTCATAATACAACAAATTTTGAGCAATATAATATTAACTTTTTTCAACATTAATAATCATATAATTTATGCGAAAACTAGTCAAGCAAGTTAAATAGTTAGAAAAAAATAAAATTTGATATTGACAAAAAATTTATTATAGCGTATAATCTTACGTGATATTAGATTGATTTATTTAAAGGAGATAATTATGGCAACTAAATTATTAAATATATTCATTGCATTCACATTTTTATTTTCAATTATATTTTTCTGTGTGGATACACAAATTAATTACAATAACTCTTTACCAAATTCAAAAGTTGAAGACACTGCTGGCTCTGGTGAAACAAGCGGAACAATTAAAGATTAGAAAAGAGTGCGTTTTTGCACCCTTTTTTGTTTTCCCTCCACTGAAAAATAACGCATAATATATGCGTTATTTTTCGTTATATAAACTTGACCAATTTTAATATAGTTATTTTTAATTTGATTACTTGATGGCTAAAATATTTGTTTGCAATAACAAACCTTTGTTTTTAACCACTATTTAAATTTTAAAGTTAGCGGATTTGGGCGGTTTTCGTTTGGCAAGCCAAACCCCGAATTGCTTTTAAGCAATTCGAAAGTTTCAACAATGTTGAAACTTGAAAACCGCCCCACCCAACATTTTAAACATTACTTTAAAAATTTTTATTTAATAATAAATTAAAATTTAAACACGATAAACACTTATCACCTATGCATTTAAAGGATCAAAATTTATAATCGTACTTATAACATATAATGCTCTTGGATTATCAACTATTGGTTGCAACCTATTAATTTCAATTCTATCAACCCTTGTTTTTCCATTTACTTCAGGATAATAAACATCAAAAATCGTTCTATCCCCAATAGACACTATTTCAACATATTTAACCGTTACATCAGTACCAGAAAATGGTGCCCCTATAAACGAACATAAATAATTTAAAATGTATAAATTGATTGCATCACCTAAATCATTATAGCAAGCAAGTTCATTCGCATCTTTGTTGTTTTTGTGTTCATCGCTTGCGTTTTGATTAAAACTATTTTTGTTGTAAGCATAAACATTCTTAACCACATTACCCTCTTTAATCTTGCATGAAACTAAATTCTTTGTTAGTTGCTTTGCTAAACTATCTAAATCTATTTGCGTTTTATTAAATTTATAGATCCCATAAAACACATCTGATGCATTACCACTAATTTCGTATAAATATGTTATTCCGTTATTAACAAAGTTTGCCTGTTCGCTATTTTTATTTATTTCAAATAACCCTGTACTATTTTTTTGCACGAATGAATCAAAATCAATATTTGATATTTTTATTCTTTTTCTACTATCTCCATAATCTTTAAATACAGAGCCTGCTATATTTTTAAATGATATTTTATCGTAAATCAAACCACTTTCTGATTCGTTTACAACAACATTATCAATGGTTTCAAAAAAATCATTTGTTATAAAATTTTTCAACTCTTTTTCACTTGCCGTTTCCTTACTAGTTGCCACAACAACAAATTTACTTCCGGCAATATAATTAACCCATAATTTTCCTATGCTTTGTTCGCTATTCTCATTAATGTTAACCACCAAAGACTTATAATAATTGTTTTTAAAAACTTGCGAACGTGTTTTTAATCCAATTGAATTATAAGCATAAAGCAAACCACCAAAGTTTATTTGACCATCGTTAACAAGAAAATTTGCTAATTTGCTTGATAATTCTCCCTCTTTACTATATAAACTTTCATCATTAACTTTAACTAAAATATTAAAAGAACTCTCCGAAAAAGTTTTGTTAAGTGATGGAGTTAAAATTGTGTTGGTTGCAAGTTTATCAAAGCCCTCTGAAATGCTTTCGATTGTATTTTTAGTGTCATCTCCAAAGCTTTTTATATCAATGTAAGATGTTGAATTACTATTACCTAAGATTTCGTTATATAGGTTATTGAAAAATGATGATTGAAATACTACTAAACCAATATTAATTCTCTTATAATCTTTTTCTGCATTATTGCTCAATTCTAAGCTTCCATCAGATTTAATACTTACATCATAAGTTCTATCAATATTAACATTGTTTTTCGCAACGCACCCCTCAACCAAACCAAGATATGCATTTGCAATCATATTTGATGCATATAATGTTTTTGTATTTGAAATTGAAACATCAACTTGTGTTATTGCTTTTCTTATTATTGTTGATTTTTCAGCACCAATCAAACCACCAACAACTGCCGACTCTAAGTTCTTAACACTTATATTCCCTTTAACATTTGAATATGAAATAATCGAATTTTTTGAATTCCCAATTGCTCCGCCAACAGCAATGTTTGTTGCCGAAACTATATTTTTAGTTTGAGTATCTCCACTTGCGGTTACTGCATTTTGCACATTAATTACAATATTTCTATCATCTATATTACAAATAAATCTTCCACTTGAATTTTTAATTTCAGAGTTAACAACCTCTCCAACAATGCCACCAACTATATCATAAGTAACGGGTTTTTCTTTTGTTTTAAAACTTTGCTTTTTATAAATGTAGTCAAAAGTATTATTTTCAATAAAACTATCGTTTTCAATTAACCCACAAATTGCACCCGCTTCAATGCTAGATTTTGTTATTAAAACATTTTTAAATTTCGCATATGAGTTTTTGATAACGCCACCACTTATTGAAGAACACAACCCGCCAATTATAAATTTATCTTTTGTTTGGTATTTAGCGTTGTTTAAAGTGTTTCTATCACTTGCTGTTTCAGTTACCGCAATATAACCATCAACATTTGAATTTTCAATTTGAATACCGGTTTTATCTTCTGAAGTTGTTGATAAAAGTGATAAGTGTTTATCGTTTCCATATGCCTCAGTTACGCAATATTTTAATATGTGTATGTATCCTTTAACACTCACATTTTTAATTAAGTCACAGTTAAAAAGTGGTGATATAAATAATGGGTCAGTGCTTTTATATATATTAATATCTGCCACGCCAATAAAAATATTCAAATCATAAACGCCTAAAGCGTTTTCTAAAATGCCATATTTTGTGGCACTGCTATTTGCACTGCTGTTTAATGAAAGTTTAAAATTAAAAATTGTTTTATTATTTCCATAAAAATATGAATTTGATAAATCTTTTATTGAAATATTTCCGCCATTAAAATCAAGGTCATTTCTTAACACATATATCGTTTCTGCTTGAGGAAAAATCAAAGTGTTGAAGTCTTCAACCGTTTTAATATTCACAATTTGAAAGGTCTTGCCACTAATTTCTGTTGTGTTCTCGCCCAAATCGGTAACCATTTTTGAGTCTTCCATCTTATCAAATGGCACTTCCCAACTCTCTTCAATTCCATCATTATTTAAATCATTTATATTTATTATAGGCTCAGTCTTTTTGCATGATATAAAAAATATGCCACACATAAAAACACAGATTAAAACCATAAATATGTTTCTTAATTTTTTCATATTGTTTCCTTTAATGATATTATTTGTCTTTCGCTTAATAATATTTATCTCACATATAATATATAATATTCAAATATAATTTGCAAACGAATAAATATTTATTTGACTAAATAATTGCACTATGGTATATTGGCAAGTATATAAAATATGGAGAAAAATTATGACACAAGAAGAAAGAGTTAAAAACTACAAACTATTCTTGAAAACCTGGGGGCAAGATGCTCAAATTAATATGTGTATTGAAGAAATGAGCGAGTTAACAAAAGCTTTGTGTAAGTATTTTAGAAAAAAAGATGTTGGTTTAACACCAGAGCAAATTTATAACATTAAAGAAGAGATTGCTGATGTTTTGAATATGGCAGAGCAAATGCGCGAGATTTTCGGTTATGAAGAGATTGAAAAAATCCGCGATGAAAAAATGGCAAGAACTTTAACGAGGTTAAACGATTAATGAACCTAGTGTTATCAAGAGTAAATCACTGCAAATTAACGGTTGATGATAAACTTATAAACGAAATTGGATTTGGACTACTCGTTTTAGTTGGCGTTCACAAAAACGACACAATTGAAAACGCAAAATATCTTGCGAAAAAAATTGCAACCTTGAGAATATTCAATGATGAATCTGGCAAAATAAACAAAAGTATTTTGGATATTAATGGAGATATTTTACTTGTTAGCAATTTCACACTTTTGGCAAACACCCAAACTGGAACCCGCCCCGATTTTTCTCAAAGTGGAGATAAAACCCACGCCTATGAATTATACATTAAATTAAAAGATGAATTAGTAGCAAACGGTGTTAAGTGCGTTAAACTTGGTGCTTTTGGCGAGCATATGCACTTAAACACATCACTTGATGGACCATACACAATTTTATTAAACAAATAAAATTTTATTGCATCATAAATGAATCATTTAACGCATCCTACTTAAAGCTTTTAATGGACTTTAAAACATTTATTTTAAAATTTTTTATGATAAAAAGGAATTGGAAATTGAAAGAAATTAAGTATTTTAATGAAAAATTAAATGTTATGACTCACCTAAAAAGTTGCCAGCCTTGCATTGAAAAAATTCGCGAACTTCAAATGTTGCAATCAAACTACAATCGAGAAAAGGCGATGATTTTGTGTTCGAACATCATCTTGGAGCATAAACAAGAATTTGAGCAAATAACTAAGTTGATGTATGGTAAAAATGAAGTTGTTTATGGCGAAGTACACGAACTCTACAACAACAAATTGCAAAAAAACGACGATGATTTAGAATATGATATTCAATTTTTGATTGAGTCTTTAGTTTTAATATATGCTGTTAAATGTGGGATTGAAGATAGCTTAAAAAGCGGACTTATGAGAATAAAAAAAGAATATGATGAATTGTGTAATAAAGATTAGTTTTAAACTGGTCTTTTTTTATACTTAAATATTTATTTGGGTTTTACTCTAAAAACTCAATGTGAATGAAAAATTTGGGTATTGACAAATCACATCACCTAAGATAGAATATAAAAAATCAAGGTGGGAAATATGAGTAAAAAAAATAAGAAAACAACAAAAAATGATATTAAAAACACAACCAACTCGCAATCATCTTTTGCATACTATTCAAAAAAAGACAATTCAAAACAAATAGTTGGTGAAATTTTTGAAGATAAAAACGGAAAATTGATATTCAAATCAAACACTGGTAGGATTATTCATATTCCTCAAACAGATAACAACAGAAGAATTTGTGGAGCCCAACAAAAATGCATAGTGAGCATCGCAAACGAAAGTGCTGATTCCGCATATGGAAATATTAGCCTTGTTTTAGGAAATAGTGGTGATCCTATTGTTGAAGGGAAAGCTATTGCCGTTCAATATGGATTCGATGAAGGGTTTTCTGAAAGTGCGTTGAAGCAGGCTGATGACGTTAGCAAAACAGAAATTACAGCAAGTGGCCGAGTTGATTACAGAAATTTCAATTTTTGCACGATTGATCCCACAAATAGCAAAGACTTTGATGATGGATTCATTGTTGAAAGACATAACGATGGCACGTTCACTTTAAGGGTTGCAATTGCTGATGTTTCAAAATATGTGAAACCAAACACTCCTTTATTTAATGAAGCAATCACTAAGGCAAATAGCAAATATTTAGGCGAAACGGTTTACCCTATGCTTCCTGAAATTTTATCTAATGGTGTGTGTTCATTAAACGAAGGCGTTGACCGTTACACTTTAAACACAACAATAAATTTCACACCAAAAGGCAAAATTGATAATTATGAAATTGGTTTGGGCGTTACCAATAGTAAAAAACGATTCACATATAAGCAAGTTGCCGATATGCATGAAGGGAAAGGTGAAAATATTGTTGATAATATTAAGTTTGGCGGGATGATAGAAGATGCTTATAAATTATCTGATATTTTAAGAAACCGCAGAATAAATCGTGGAGCTTTTGATATTGGATCTAGAGAACCCGCTTTCATTCTTGATGAAACAAGAACAAAAGTTAAAGATATAGTTCTAGACCACACCGAAAGTTCAACATTTATTATTGAATCATTTATGCTTGCTTGCAACGAAGTTTGGGCAGACTTTGCCGATAGAGCAAAAATTCCATATTTATATAGGAATCACTTGCCTATGAGTTTTGATTCAATTAAAGAATTAAAAGCAAAGTTAAGTGAACTTGATGTGTTCTTACCAGATAACCCAAGCACGGTTGATTTGCAAAATATTATAAACTCTCATAAGAACACTAATTTATCTGAACCTATCACTGCGATGATATTGAAAGCAATGTCTCATGCAAGTTATGGTGTTTCGAACTATGGCCACGTTGGGCTTGGAATAAACGCAGATACACTTCAACCTGAAGATAGGCTTAAAGAAACTGGAGAAAAATTCGTAACAAATTCTAGAGATGCATACTTTAAAGAACACGGAACCCACACTGGCTTTAAATGCAAATTTTATGGAAGCGTTGTTAATGGAACTTCTCACACAACTTCTCCAATAAGGCGAGGTGCTGACTTGCTTGACCACACCCAAATTACGAGTTTAATTGAAACAGGCGAACCATATTTTTCTCAAACTGAGCTTTCAAAATACGCAAGCAACTTAAACGAAATAGAAGTTATCTCTGATAAAGCCGAATCAAAATATAAAGGATTGCTAAGTGCAATTTGGGCTAAGGATCATTTAGGTGAAAATATTGATGGCGTGATTGTTGAAAATGAAAAAGGCAAGTTAACGGTTTTAAATCCATCTAACTGCTTAAAAGTTAAAGTTCCGCAAAGCGAAACAACTCTAAAGCAAACAAAAAATGGCAAATCAAAAAATGATGCAAATTATTCTCTTGGAAATGAAATAACAGTTCAAATATATGATGCTATCACAAACCCTAGCGGATTAATACTCGCAAGTGAAAACCTAAATAAACACAATGAAGATAAGCATTCAAAAGCAAATTACGATTTATCTTGCGATGATAAATTTGTGATGTAATTAAAAATACAGATTTTAAAAATAAAGTTATTGTCACAAACTTATAAGTTTGTGACATTTTTATATGTGTTATTATCAGCAGGCTATACCAAACTTTCTATTTCTCTCATACACGCCAGTTGAACCCCTACCACTATTTGATATAAGCTAATAATTATCAATTAATAGGTAGTTCTTGACATTAAATTTGAGTTATTGCCTTAAAAGCATCAATCCAGAGCAAAACATAACCACACCATTCAAAGCCATAACTTTTAATAAAACACTTGCAAATAGCATACTACCATTTAAATCATTACATCATCTAAGTTTTTTAATTATTAGAGTTACTATTGGCGTTGTGTAGTATGAATTAGTTAACGTTTGTTGTTTATTTCCACCCAATATCATAAGCGATGATTTATGCAAATTAACTAATTCATATAAAACTGAAGAATCCTCAATATTGATAATTCCTAACCCTTTCACATTGTGCGGTGCTTCACTAAAACTCCAATCATTAGCACCAATATAAACATTATCGGAGTTAATCGCTCTAAACCCAACAGACACAAAATGGGAATCAATATCAAAAGGAAAAGTTTTTTGACTACAGTAACCATTAAAAGTGAACTCAATTTCATACGCTCCAACTTCGTTAAACTTAATCGTGTTTTCTGTTGGATTTAATTCAACCAAATTCTGATACGTGTATGTGCTAATGTTTTTCAACGGAAGCCTTTTCCCGCTTTCAATTTCTAACCCATTTTCAGGAACAACAAAAGATGGATCACGCAGAGTTGCAATATAAACCGCCTTAACATAGTCTATCCCCTTTTCACCTTTTTCCCCCCTATCGCCTTTTGTTCCTTTCTCTCCTTTTTCACCCTTCTCACCTTTTTCCCCTTTCTCACCTTTATCACCTTTTTCCCCCGTTTTACCAGTTTCGCCCTTTTCGCCCTTTTCGCCCTTTTCGCCTTTAAGTTTTCCTTGGTTGTTCCATCCGCCCATAACTTCATCAAAAACATAAAAATCTTTATTATCGGTTTCTCCAACTAAGAAGGTTGTTCCTTTGGGTGCAGTTACAGGCAAATCCCGAACCGATCTTACTATACCATCTATCTGCAAACCCTTTCCCATATCGCCTTTCTCGCCCTTTTCACCCCGTATAATATTCGTTATAACTTGTCTTTGCTTTATGCAACATTTATTTTTTTGTGTTTTGCAAAACATTATCTTCTCCTTATAATCACACTCCATTTTATGCCCAAGTTTTTCTTTTAGTGAAAATGTGTAGTTTTAAGGCTCAATATTAAGTGAACCTCATTTAGAAAATATTTTTGTGTTTTTAAATTTGATTTATCTCAGAAATAATTGTATTATATTATAAAGGGAGTTAAATATGACTAAAAGTTTTAAAAATAAAATCTATATTGCAGTATGCGTAATCATATCTATTATTGTTATGGTTGGATGTTCAATACTAGGTGGTATTGCAGTAAAAAGATTAAACTTATACAACAATTATGATTTTAAAAATTTAATAAATAGTGCAAATAAGGTCGTTTTGTTTATAGGCGATGGAATGGGAGATAATCAAATAAAAAACACATCGATATATTACAACAAATCGATTTCATTCACAGAATTTGAACATAGCGGACACATAACAACTTTTTCATATAATATTCTTGGGCCCACTGATAGTGCTGCCGCTGGAAGTGCTTTAGCAACTGGAAAAAAATATGATAACGGAGAAGTTGCAAGACACAAAGGAAAAGATATTGAGAGCATATCTGAATATGCAAAATCACTAGGCCTTGGAGTTGGCGTTATAACAACCGACAAACTATATGGAGCAACACCCGCAAGCTTTTCGGCTCATGCCAATAATCGTGGTGATAAAGATGAGATTATATCATATCAAATAGATAGCAATATCGACTTGTTTTTAGGTGCTGGCATTCAATCATACACAGCCAAAAAAGAAAATTTCAAATCAAATGGTTACACCTTCACTAGCGACTACTCCGAACTTGATTTAAATAGCAATAAAATTATTGGTGCTTTTAGCGAAGTACTTCCAAACAATGGAACAAATGTTAGGCCAACTCTTGAAATGTTAACAGAGTTCGGCATTGAATTTATGGAAAAGCATTTTCCAAATGGTTATTTTATGATGATTGAGGGCGCGCATATCGATAAAAAATGTCATTCCAACGATATTATGGGAATGATGGAATACTTGGTAAATTTTGATAATAGCATCAATTTGGTTAAAAACAAATTCGAAAATAAAAACAATTGTGCAATATTTGTTACTGCCGACCACGAAACTGGCGGATTAAGGCTAGCAACCAGCAAAGCACAAATAAGCGATGTGTTATATCAAACTGGAGGGCACACAGGTGCAAATGTTCCATATTTTATTTTATTTAAAACAACTAAGAGAATAAAACTTGAAGATGAAATTTCAGACACTATGGATAACACCGATATTTATAAAATGATACGAGCCATGTTAACACACTAAATGAGAATTTGAAATTAAAAAACTCACTTAATAAGCATTCAAATATATTTAAAACGATTGATTAATATACAACAAAAGCACAACATTATCATAAAATCTCACCAAGTAAAGTTAAACATAGTTAAGGATGCAAATAAAAAAGATTTAAATTATAAAGTAAAATTTAAAATTTGCTTTATAAATTTAAATCTTTTTCTTACATTAATAAATTAAATATAAGTTCTTATTGATTTTTCACAGCAAAATCAAAGCTAAACACTATTTATATCTAATTATCTGTTTCACCTTGAATAAACTTTTCAATTTCATCTTTAGAGTGGTAACCAATAATTTTTCCCTTTTCTTCACCATTTTCAAAAAGCATAAGTGTTGGAATGCTCATTATCCCATATTTTTTTGCCAACTCCACTTCATCATCAACATTCACTTTGCCCACTATTAAACCATCATTCTCATCAGCAATTTCTTCAATAATCGGCGATATCATTCGGCAGGGGCCACACCAAGTTGCCCAAAAATCTATCAAAACTTTCTTTTCCGATTTTAAAACATCTTTTTCAAAATTATCGTTTGTTACTTTAATTTCCATAACCACCTACCTATTTATTTTTATTATTATCTGATTTACCTAATTCAGTTTTTGGCTTATCACCAATTGACTTGTAATATAACATACAATGACAAAACCCCTCATAGTTTGGATCTTTAATTTGCTCACGAAATTCCTTACACATACATTTATTATCTTCTGTGTGTTCTCGTTTGCAAGGGCAATAACCACCCGTTCGTTTTAAGCCTTCTTGAATTAATGCTACTACTTTTTCATCTGGATTAAATATAACTTTCAATAGTTTCTCTCCTATTATTAATTTAAGGTTATATTAAAAATAAATTAAGATTATATTAAAAATAATGTTGATTCGTTAATTCATACGCCTTCAACTACCCTAATATTTCAAAAAACACTAATTATTATTGCCATTATCACCCGTTCCATACGGATTTGAATTTTGAGAAGTTGTTGTGGTGTTTAAATTATCTTGATTAATTGCTGGAATACCAAATTCATCTGTTGATGTTGAACTTTGAGAAGGTGTGGTATACGAATTGTTACTATCCGTTAGACCTTGAGATTGACTACCACTTTCAAAATTAGCGGTTGCTGGGATATCAATATTACCCTCAGCAAACGATGAAGTCCCAAAACTTGATTGTGTTTCTAACCCGCTCGCACTGCCAGATTTAAAATATCCCGTGTTTGCAGTTTGTGTGGTAGAATTTTGATAACCAAAATTTGAATCGGTTGATGATGCAAACGATGATGAAGATTGCTGTGAAGAATTATATAACCCACTAGAATCGCTAAGATTTGTGGCTGAATTTGGAAAACTCGATGGTGATTGACTTTCAAACGAAGATGTTTGATTACTATTAAATGAATAGCCTGTTGGTGCTGTGAAGTTTGTATTTTGAATTGGGGTGGTATATGAATTCATTTGAGAAAACCCTCCATTAAATTGAACCCCCTGATTCATCCCTGCATTTGTGTTTGCTTGCGCATTTAAATCTTGTTTTTTATTCTTTTTTCTTTTTTCTGGCAAACCCGAAATTGTTATAAAGTTAAACACCAAAGATAGAAGCACTATAGCCTCGCACGCAATAACAATTATAATGTTGTTTATTTTCATTCCGTTTGATAGCCTAACATAAATAACATAACCCAAAACAATTAATGATAAACTTTCAACAATAACCTTATAGATTAATGAAAATAAGCACCTTTTATTTTTTGAAACTTTAATCAAAATTATTAAACTAAACAAAAATGATAAAAATACTATTGCAAGCGGTGTAATTATGAATACTAGTTTGTTTATTGTTCCAACAGAAACCCCTAGTGATGAAACTCCTACAATTAAGCCATTTGATATTTCGTTAAAATAATTTGATAATGTGTTTATTAAAGCCACATCTTTAACCACATTTGAAACTTGTAATGTAGCACAAACCCCACACGCAAGAAGCATAAGCATAAGCACCATATTGATTGAGTTGAATATTATTGATAATACTTTTTTTGCTTTCATTTAACTATTCCTTTAACTATTCTTTTTTTCTTGATTTTCTATTGTGTTTAACTCTATTGCTTGAGCAATCTCAAGCCTTGAACTTATCCTTAAAAGTTTTGGCCTTAAATATCTTTGAACAAGTACTGGAAGCCCATGCAAGAATGAGTTTAAAATAACGATTGGAACTCCAATTTTATATCTTATATCTTTACTCAAAAATTTTAAACTGATTATTGCCCAAAGGATAGATAAATTATGAATACTTTCCGCATAAATTGACTGTGTTATAAATTTATCAATATATTCTTTGTTTTTAGGTTCACTTAAATTTCTTTTAGAAAACTTATCTAAATAAGCACCCGCATCTGGAATTTTATCTTTCCAATTTCTAACACCTAAGAATAATAGAATCTTATTTTCAAAATTGCGCACTTTAAAAAATGGATTATCTGCTTTGAATAATTTTTTTGGAAGCAATTTCACAACTATAGATATAATAATCGATGGAAAACATATAATAGCAATACTTTTAAAAACGTTCACCACAGTTAGAATGCGAAAATCTATTATTAAATTAAAAATTACAATCCCAAGCATTCCATAAAGGATTATTTTGATATAAAACTTCATCTATCTTTATCCTGTGCTAATTAAACAAATTTATTATACCATATATATTCAAAAATATAAAATAAAATACGATAATAGAAGCAAATTTAAGCCAATTTTAAGATTTGTGTTGCTTTATTTCATATTTTATGTTTTAATTAACTGATATTTATTTAGTTATTTTAGAACAACTATAAAAAGGAGTAAGTTATGATGGAAGTTTGCAATGTGAGCCTGCGCTTTGGAAGTAGGTCACTATTTGAAGATGTTAACTTGAAATTCACTAAAGGTAATTGCTACGGAATTATTGGTGCTAATGGCGCTGGAAAGAGTACTTTTTTGAAAATATTAACTGGCGAAATAACACCAAGTAAAGGTGAAGTTATTGTGAGTGCAAAAGAAAGAATTTCTGTTTTGGCGCAAGACCAAGAAAAATTTAATGATTGCACCGTTTTGCAAACTGTTATTAAAGGTCATAAAAGGCTGGTTCAAATTATGGAAGAAAAAGATGCTCTTTATGCAAAACCAGATTTTTCAGAAGCAGATGGAATGAGAGCCGCAGACCTCGAAACTGAGTTTATGGAACTTAATGGTTGGGAAGCTGAAAGTGAGGCTGAAACTTTGCTTAATGATATGAATATTCCAAGCGAACTTCATCAAAAATTAATGAGCGAAATTGAACCTAAGGTTAAGGTTAAGGTGTTGCTTGCTCAAGCACTTTTCGGCAAACCAGACATACTAATTCTTGATGAACCAACAAACAATCTAGACACAAACACTATTAGATTTTTGGAAAACTTCTTAGTTAATTTTGAAAACACTGTTATTGTTGTTTCTCATAACCGTCACTTTTTAAACAAGGTTTGCACACACATTTGCGATGTGGATTTTGGCAAAATCAATATGTTTGTTGGAAACTACGACTTTTGGTATGAAACAGGCCAACTTCTTCTTCGCCAACAAAAAGAAGCGAATAAAAAGATGGAGCAACGTGCAAAAGAACTTCAAGATTTTATTGCAAGATTTAGTGCTAATGCAAGCAAGTCAAAGCAAGCAACTTCGAGAAAGAAAGAACTTGAAAAACTAACACTAAACGATATTAAGCCATCAAGCAGAAAGTATCCATTTATTGATTTTAAAATTGAAAGAGAACCCGGAAACGACATTCTAAAAGTGGAAAACTTAACCAAAAAGGGCGTGTTTGAAAATGTTAGTTTTAACGTTTATAAAGGCGACAAAATCGGATTTGTTAGTTCAAAAGAATCAACTATCACCGCTCTATTCAAAATTCTTGCTGGCGTTGATAAAGATTACACTGGTTCATTCACTTTCGGCAAGACCATTACTGTGGGATACTTGCCTCAAAACTATAATGAGTATTTCGATAATTGCAATTTAAATTTAGTTGATTGGCTTGCTCAATTTAGCAAAGAAAAAGAACAAACTTTCATTAGAAGTTGGCTTGGAAGAATGCTTTTCGCTGGAGAAGAAGGATTGAAAAAAGCCAAAGTTTTAAGCGGTGGCGAAAAAGTTCGTTGTATGCTTGCAAGAATGATGCTACTTAGTGGAAACTTTTTAATATTTGATGAACCAACAAACCACTTAGATTTGGAAAGCATCACAGCATTAAACAAGTGCTTAACTAACTTTAAATCTAATATATTGCTTGCCTCTCACGACCAAGAATTAATGCAAACAGTTGCAACAAGAATTATCCGCATTGAAGACACTAAAGTTTTTGACAAAGAAACAACCTACGATGAATTCCTTGAAACAAACACATTGAATTAAAAAGTTATAATCATATATATTTAAATTTAAAAAAACTCTTAATAAAGCCATTAAGAGTTTTTTTAATTTAATTATTATTTTTCCCTTGATGCTCCGCAATTGGGGCATTTTGAAAGGCTTTTATCACAATATGAACCACAATGTTCACAAACAAAATGTTCTTTATAAATATCAACACCGTTTGAACTTTTATTTAAAATGATTTCGTTTAGTTTCTTTGTTAAGAATTCAGAATCAAAAACATCGCTAAATTTTATAATTTCCGATATGTTTGATTGGATTTCAATATCGCCAACCTTAAGCATTTTATCAATTATACCACGAGTTAATTTAACTTGTGATAAATTCTCAATTGCAATTGCTTTTAAATCAAATTGATTATCGTTTTTAAACACCACAACTCTTCTATTTGTGATTATATATTTCACACCTTTTAAATCTCTAAGACCTTTAATAAACATTCCGATAAACAACCACACTGGAAATAAATGCAAAGCAAAAAACGGGATTAAAAACATAATCATAAATTTATTTGCAATTCCCGAATTAGCAATAGCGAAAATAAAACCAACATCAATCATAGCCCAAATTAATGCAATTGGAAAAAATTTTATACTACTGCTAAGTGCATAAGAAAATTTTTTAGGTCTTCCTTTCCACAATATTTTCTCGCCCTTTTTTAACAAATCTTCAAATTGTGTTTCTTCTTTCGTGCTTTGGTTCTTATCAAAATAATTATCATCTAATTCTTTCATTTAAAACTCTCTTTTTATTTATATCTTTTACTTTTAATTTAAATCATATAGTAGCCCCATTAGAAATAAAACTTTCTAACCAGTGCTTCACGCGTTTTGCAAGGGAACAATTTTAGAATAAAAGTTAAAAATTTATACTTCCCACCCACAATATTAAATGCTTTAGGATTATTTTTGTTTGCAACTTTAAAAACAACTTTAGCAATTTTGCTTGGGCTCATTCCGTTTATTTCATCTTTTTCCATATTTTTAACTGCGCTATTGCAATTTTGAGCATATGGATTGTTTTCATCTAAAAGTGCCTTCTTTCTCCTTTCCGTAAATTCAGTTCGAACATCTCCTGGATGGATATTAGCAACTTTAATATTAAAGCATTTCACTTCACTTCTAAGCCCACTTGCAAATATATCAAGTGCCGACTTGCTCGCCGAATAAAACACTTGAAACGGAATTGGCACGAAACTTGCAACAGAACTTATATTAATTATCTTCCCGCCTTTTTGCTCTCTCATATATGGTAAAACAGACTTCGTTAAATTAACAGCCCCAAAAAAATTAACATCAAATAGTTTTTTCGCATCATCGATATTTGTGTTTTCAATAGGCCCACTAATACCTATTCCCGCATTGTTTATTAAAACATCAATTTTACCACATTCTTCCACCACCGCTTTAACTAGTTTTTCACATAACGAAAAATCACAAATGTTTGCTTGAATATAATTGAATTTAGCACCCTTTAATTCCCTTTGCCCTATTCCATAAACAACGCAATTTTGCTTTAAAAACAAATCGGCGATTTCCTTCCCTATTCCGCTTGATGCCCCGCTAATTAACACAACTTTTTTATCTATCATAATATTCCCTTTTATAGTATCAAAATATAATATTTTATATTTGCTTTACTTTTTCTACTATTTTATTATACTATATAATTAGTTAAACATATAATAAAAACATTAAATTGTGTGAAAAATAATTATAATTAAAGAGTGGTTTATGGGAAAACAAAAAAAGTTAAAATTATTTAGTTTGTTTGTTTGCACTTTTGTGCTTATTTGTTGTGCTTTTTTGTGCTCATTTTCAAACGCAGAGAAAAAAACTGAAGAAAACCCGAGTATTCAAGTAAATTCGAGCATATTGGCTCCAGAAAACACGGGCAAAAAAATAGCCTCAAACGCACTAGACTCGGACCTTTACGCATCTTTGCTTGAAATATATAAAACACTTAGTGGCGTTTCAAGTGCAGAAGATAGCATCTACGAAAACTCTTTTTCAGATTTAACAGAAATTGATTTGTCGAATCAAAGAATTGAAAGTTTAGATAATTTAAATTACTTGAACTTTGCCAACCTTGAAACCCTACACTTAAATGGTAACTCAATAAAAACTGTTAATTCAAGCCAGTTTTCCACAATGCCAAAACTTCAAACGTTATATTTGAATGACCAAAAAGAAGATATTTTAACTGATGTGGATTTAAATATTTCCCCAAAAAAAAGCAAAGAAACATACGACCTAAGTTCAATAAAACATTTAAACGTTGCTGGAAATATGGTTGAAACTATAAAACTTAGTGCACTTTCTAAAACCTTAGATGATGTGTATTATGGTCTAACAGAGTTAATAGCAAACGATAATAATATAACTGAAATTGACCTATCTAAGCTTTCACCCGTTTCAAGCACAAACACAATTTATATCAATTTAGCATCAAATAAATTCTCGAACTTAAGCCAAATTAAACTACCAGGTGATTCAAAAATAAATGGCACTTTTAATTTGATTTTGATGAATAATAACTTAAAAAATATTTCAAATTTAAGCACCAAAATCAATTATAAGTTGGGGATTCAAGGAATAAGTGAAAGTGCATTTGTTTCAACTGACACAAACAACCAAAAAACTATTGCAACTGACTATGATTTAACTTATCATAAATTAAACATTGAAAATGCGTGTTTGAAAATAGTTCAATATAAGTCAAACAATAACGAAAAACAAGTTGTTAGAACATTTTATATCAAAGAGGCAGATTACGAAAATAGTTTAATTAATTTGATGTCGAATTTAGGAATAGGCGAATTTGAAATATCTCAAGGTGTTCTGATTGATGAAATTTTTACATCTCATTCATATATTATAAATTCCGATTTAAAATATAACGAAAACGAGTTTATAAAAACATATAATATTAGCATAATTCCTGCAAAGCCTACATTCATTATCACATATAAAGGAAAGCAGTACACCCCTTCAACTTGCCCAAAATTAACATCCCCTGCAAGCGTGAAACTAACCACTGATATTGAAAACGCTAAAATATATTACACATCTGATAAAATGAGCGATTGGGTGGAGGCTAGTGAATTTAAAATAACAAAAGGTGGCTCAACCAATTACTACACTAAGGTGGCGGTAGATGGTGTCGAAAGTGAAATTCAAATAACATTCATCAAAGCAAGCACAAACCTATATCTTCCCGATATTGTTATCATTTTAATTATTTTAGCAATTGGTTGCCTCCTTTTCCTTGTGGCATTCCCTTTAATTATGAAATGGAGCAAAAAAAGATAAAGCCTAAATAATCTATGATATTTAAATTTGATTTAACAAAATAAAATTTAGTTAATCAACGATTAATTTTCAAATTCTAAACTTGCATGATATATGGATTAAGTTATAAGATATGAAACTTTTTAAATTAATCTTAATATTGTTTTAAATAAAAAAAGAAGAATTATAGATATTTTAAACCAGCAGGTTAATATATGAATAATTCTTCTTTTTATTATAACTTGATATTATAAATAAAGTGGTGAGAACCAGTTCAAAATTTTCCCAAGAATCTTTTCTCTTATTCTTCTTTGCCTCATATCTTTAATTGTTAGCAGGTGGCTAACTTCCATTGTTTGTTCAATATCATCTTTAATTTGCTTAGCAATATCTTCGTTATGGATTAACACACCATTTTCAAAATGCACACTCATTTTTCTTGAATCGAACGCCCCACCACCAATAATGGCTGTTTGAGAATCGGCAATAATTGAACGGTTAAACAAATTATCGGTTGCGTATGAATAAATCTTAATTCCTTCTTTAATTAAGTTTATAAATCCATAACGGCTAATTATATATTTAAATTTTTTAGTTCTTTCGCCCTTTCCCGCTATCAACACCTTAACATCAACACCGCTTCTAACAGACCTTACCAATTCGTTTCTTAATTCTTCATCTAAAAGCAAATATGGAGTTGATATAACCAAAGATTTATTCGCATTGGCTATAAGGCAAGAGTAAACACTTTTATTAACTAGGTCGATAGAAAATGGGGTTGAAACGAATGGTTGAATAAATGTTGTTTTCTTGTTCTTAACATCTATAATATCACTTACATATTTTTCCCAATTTAACTCTTCTTTAGAGAATAAACTCCAATCAGAATAGAATTCAGAAAACACACTTTTAACTGCATCACCAACAATTTTAACAGAACACATTTTGCTGATTTTTGCATCAAGCAACACATCATCGTTAATCCCCAAAGTTGAGCAATATGCAATTTTTCCATCAATTATGAAAATATTCTTTTTGTTTCTATATCGTGAGAAAGTTCCAACACCTTTAAGTTTGTTAAATGAAAGCGTTTCAATTCCGTGATTTTTCATTTTTTCAAAAATGTGTTTATCTTTGAATGTGCCCACACAACCATAGTCATCATAAACAATTTTAATATCAAGCCCATCTAAGCGTTTTGTTTTTAAAATTCCAAAAACTTCATCCCAAACATCACTCGATGCAATTTTGAATAAGCTAATTAAAACACTCTTCTTTGCCCCGTTCAAATCTTCAATCAAGTCTTTGTTATAAATATCTGCTTTTGGATAATATGTTAGTCCAGAATTTTCGTAAACAGGCATATTAGTTGTTGCTAACACAAACTTAGATAATTTCACTTGGTTAACCACACCTTTCTCCATATCTGCTAAAACATCTTGGTTTTGAATTAGTTTTTCGCCAAGAGTATATTTTATATTATGCCAATTTTTTCTTAAAAGAGATGAGCCACGCTTCACATTTAAGAATATGTATATCACAGTTGCCGGTAATGGCAATATTGCCATAAATAAAACTATCATTAATTTAACAGCTGGCGAGTTTTTTGAAAACATTGTTAGAAGTAAGAAAATTATAACACTTCCAGCACAAATTAAAGAGTACACATAAACATCTAAAAAAATGGCAATCGCAACAAAAACAGCTATGTTTATGATTAATGCCATTGTCATAATAAAATGTATTGAATTAAAAAAGCCATATAATCTTTTCATATTTTTTCCTAACTATCGTTTTATAATCAATATATATTATCATAAAACTTGCATAAATTCAATAGAAAATTTAAATCTATTTAAATTTTTAGAGTTTTTGACAATAATTCTAATTATTTCGACAATAACAAGCCACTTACTTTTTGCACCAAAAATTCTTAAATTATAGGTGAAAATCCTGTTTGTTAATTGCAAATATTGATGTTTCATAATTTACATTCCAATAAAAAGTAACTAAAAGCACCACAAATTGTGGTGCTTACTATTTTTCAGTTTCTTCATCGTTTTTTTCAATTAATGCATTTTCAATTTCTTGGTGCTCTTCATCTGTTAAGTTTTTAACTTCCGCAACTGCGATTTGCTGTTGTTGCTGTTGGTCTTTTAAAAGTTCTTCGATTGGTAGTAGTTCGTTAGTAACATCTTGTTGGTGGTCTTGAGAATCAGAATCATCGTTTTTCTTGTTTAAACGTTTATAATATTCTGCATATTTATAGAAATTATCACCATCTTGACTTTGGAAATAAACGCCAACAATTTTTCTGCTTTTCATATTTAATAGTGTTTCGCAAGCCCTTCTCCTTGCCCCACCAACAACTTTTGTGTTTAGTTTTTGGTCACTTTCAATGAAAATGTTATATGCCCTTATTCTTCCAGCATTATCAATAATCGTTATGCCATCATAATTTAGCATTGTTTGGATTATATCTGCATAACTTGAAAGTTTAAACTCATTAAAGTTTTTACTTTGCACAAATAATTTGGCAAAGTCTATTGGCTCTTTTAGCCACGTTCCATCTTGAAAAACACCCTTTTTATCAACAAAATCTTTATCAACAATTAAGCAAATTGTGCCATGCAAGCCCTTAAATAATTTTTGAAAAATATTATAAAAAATATTTTTAATATCTTGCAACTTTCTTAAACTTTTGGTTTTAACTTTTGAAACACAAGCCTCAACGAAATGTTGAATTTTCCTATCCCACTCATACTCAACTTGACTATTTAAATTGAAGCAAATGCTGGTTTTATTACCTTTTATGCCAGTAAGTATAATCATACCGCCACTAACAACGTTTATATTGATCAAACGGGTTTTTTGCGCAAGAGTTTCGGTGTAGTCACTTTTAAAAATTAGCCTATTTAAACTAATATCTTTTATTGAACTAAGTAATTTAACTAGCCCATATTCAACCCCACCTTCTTTATCGTAATTTATATATAAATGCCAATCGTTTTTACAAAAGCAAAGCAATGCTTTTAATCGTTGATTAAAACTGCTATCATCTTCATCTTTTCTAATTGATAACCTATAACAATTTGGCACATTTTTACGCAAATCCGCCCAAACGAATTGCTTTCTCCTGAAAATTCCGTAAAAATGGTAGC
>CAKVOF010000011.1 GCA_934778125.1 uncultured Clostridia bacterium | reverse complement strand
ATACTCTTTTGTATATTTTTCAAGATTAATTTTATTTTTCTGATATAAGTTATCTTTTAATATTTCATTAAAAAACTTGTTGATATCTAGATTGTTGAACAATACTGGAACTGAGGATATTTTGTAAGAATTGTTTCCAAAATATTCAATAGTTATACCAAATTCATTTAGTTGTTCTGATATGCTTTTAATGATTTCATCTTCCATATAATTAACATTTAAAACATATGGAACTAGTAACGGCTGGGATGCTATATGTGCGTTTTTTTGGTATTCAACAAATTTATCATATAGTATTCTCTCGTGAGCTGCGTGTTGATCAATAAAAAATAGATTTTCATTTTTTTCAATTAAAATAAATGTGTTAAAAACAACTCCAATTACTTTAAAGTTGTTATCATTGAGCTTTAATAAATCGTTGTTTGATTCAGATTCATAAAGAGATATTTGTTCAGAATCGTTAAGCAACTTATTTTTTGCTAAATCGTACGCAAGTCCATTATCTGTTGCAAAAGATAAATTGCTATTATTACTTATTGAAGACAATGTACCTATGTTAGACATTTTATTCATTTCACGAAGTATGTCTGCCTCACAAATTTCTGCGTTTTCTTGTGATTTGGAAGTTGCACCACTCGGATTAATATCTGTTCTTCTTACATTATCAGATGATAATACTACTTCTTGAATATCATCTTCATCATATTTTTTATTGTAAATGATATTACTACTTAAATTTTCATTGGATATAGTTTGATTACTTTCGCAATTGCTGTTTTGGTTAGCAAATATTGCTTGGTTATTATTTCTAGAAAATGAAAATGATTTTCCAATAGTATCTTCAATTGTTTGCAATCTTGATTGGTTTACAACGGAATTTGTAAAACTATAAGAAACTTTATTAGTTTCATTATCTAATGTTAAAGTAGAAGGTTCATTGTTTTTAATAATTGCATTTAGAACTGATGAATAAACAAAGCCAAATATTTCATTTGGTTTTTCAAATTTAACTTCTAGCTTGTTTGGGTGTACATTTACATCAACTTTATCAAGATTAAGTTTAAGGTTTAAAACATAAAATGGGAATGTTGATTTCATGATATAGTTTTCAAATGCTTTAAAAATTGCTAGTGATACATTTTGGTTTATAACATATCTACCATTCACAAATAAAGATTGATATGTTCTGTTTGGTTTGGAAAAAGTTGGCTTTCCAACATAGCCGATGAGTTCTATATCATCATTTTTGGCTGAAATTTCAATTAAACTATTTTCAATTGACTTTCCATAAACACAATAAATTGCGTTATATAGACCATTTCCGAAGGACTGGTAAATTAATTTACCATCTGCAATATATTTAAAAGAAATTTGTGGATTTGCTAAAATCAATCTTGCAATATAATTGGTAATATCTGTTTCCTCTTGTTTAGGTTTTCTCAAAAATTTCAATCTAGCAGGCGTATTGTAAAATAGGTTTTCAACTATCATCGTGGTTCCATCAGTACAGCCAAAAGGTTCAATTTCTGATGCACTGCCACCCTCAACAATACATTTGTTGCCTAGCTCGGAATCTTTTACTTTGGATATTAGTGTCGTTTTTGAAACTGTTGAGATGGAAGATAAAGCTTCCCCACGGAAACCAAGTGTTCCGATTTTTTCTAAATCTGCAATTGATGATATTTTGCTTGTAGCGTGTGGTAAAAATGCTTTCAACATATCTTCTTGTAAAATTCCACAGCCATTATCAGAAACTTTTATCTTATTAATTCCACCGTTAAGAATTTCAATGGAAATATTGGTTGCTTTAGCATCAATGCTGTTTTCAACTAATTCTTTCACAACACTTGCTGGCTTTTCAACAACTTCACCAGCAGATATTAAATTATATATACTTTTATCTAGAATATTTATCATAATTAATTTTTACCTATAATTTTCGTTAGTTCAATAATAGTATCGAAAGCATTTAATGGCGTTAGATTGTTAACATTTATATCACTTAATATTTCATATAATTGGTTATATCTTTTTAAATTTTTCGCGTTAGTTGCGTTTTGATTATCTTCATTACATTCAATTTGTTTTTCAGTAACTAAATCATTGGATTCAAGGATACTTAAAATCTCTTTTGCTCTTGAAATTACTTCTTCAGGTAGGTTTGCTAGTGATGCAACTTCAATACCAAAACTTCTATTCGCACTTCCTCTAACAATTTTCCTTAAGAATATTACTGAGTTGTTATATTCCTTAACGCTCACTCTATAATTTTTAATTCCATCAAGCTTAGATTCTAATTCTGTTAATTCATGAAAGTGTGTTGCAAATAGTGTTTTAACGTTGAGATTATTGTTGATATATTCTAGAACGCTCCATGCTATACTTAACCCATCAAAAGTGCTTGTTCCCCTACCGACTTCATCTAATATAACAAAACTTTTATTTGTGGCGTGTGAAAGAATGTTGCTTACCTCATTCATTTCAACCATAAATGTGCTTTGACCAAAGGCTAAGTCATCATTTGCACCTATTCTTGTGAATATTCTATCTGTAAGACATATTTTGGCGCTAGTTGCGGGCACAAACGATCCGATATGTGCCATTATAATAATTAACGCAACTTGACGCATATAGGTGCTTTTACCAGCCATATTAGGACCTGTTATGATCATTGTTTTACAATCAGTATTGTTTAAAATTGTGTCATTTGGTACGAAATCCTCATTCTTGTTTAGAACTTCCACTATTGGGTGTCGACCATCTATGATCTCAATTCTGTCAACATTTGAATTTATAATTGGTTTACAATAATTTTTTTCTGATGCAACGGTTGCAAGAGAGCAAATAGCATCAAGATTACAAAGAGCTTTAGCTGTTGACTGTAATTCAGATAAATTATTGAACAGCACTTCTTTAATATCTTTAAAAATACTTTTCTCAAGATTTACAATTCTATCATTTGCGTTTAATATTTTATCTTCTAATTCTTTAAGTTCTATAGTAACATACCTTTCAGAGTTTGCAAGAGTTTGTTTTCTTATATAATTATAAGGAACATTTTCTGCTTGAGACTTAGGGACTTCAATAAAATAGCCAAACACTTTGTTGTAAGATATATGTAAATTTTTAATTTTAGTTTCGTTCCTTTCTTTAACTTCAAGTTCAGTAATTGTTGATGTTGATGAAGAAGAAATATTTAAGTAGCTATCTAACTCAGCGTTGAAACCCTTTAAAATGAAGCCATTATCTTTTAAGTTGTTAGTTGCTGTTTCTTGATTGATTGAGCGGATTAGCATATCGTAAATGTTATCAAAATTATAAATATCTGAATTAATATCACACAGCATTTTGCTTGAAAATTTTGATAGTTCATTTTTAATATTTGAAAGGTTCTTTAGAGATTCTCTCAAACTAACACAATCTTTTGGAGTTAGGCTTCCATAGCTAATTCTTCCACACAATCTTTCTAAGTCATAAACTGATGATAATAGATCTCGTATATTTTCGCGTGTAATTATATTTTTAAACAACTCTCCAACAGCGTTCAATCTGTAGTTAATCATTTTATCGTTGAAAAGTGGTTTTTCAATATAACTTCTTAATGTTCTAGAGCCCATGCATGTTTTTGTTTTATCTAAAAGCCAATATAAAGAATTGCGTTTTTTCCTGTCTTTTATTGAAGAAACTAATTCAAGATTTAATCTTGAGTTAGAATCTAACTGCATAAAACTATTTGTGTTTAAATATTTCAGTTGATGAATATGGGTTAAGTGTCTTTTTTGTGTTTGAGTTATGTATTTTAGTAAGAAATAAGTAGATTTTAATGCAAAGTCGTTATTGTAACATTCACAATCTTTAATTTTTTGGAATCCAAATTGGTTAGAAATTTCTTTAAATATCTCAGATTTTTCTGATGGAATTGATATATCATAATATGTAAAGTCAGGAATTAATTGAGCTTTTACTGCAGGCATTTCATATTGAAGTGATAATGCTTCTTTGTTACAAATTACTTCTTTTGGCATGAACATTGCAAGATAATCATTAATTGTTTGAGATAAATTATCACAACCTAAAAATTCAGTTGTAACAAATTCTCCAGTTGAGATATCTGAGTAAGAGATGCCAACATCGTTTTTTGAAACAAATATGCTCGCAATGTAAACATTTGATTTATCATCAAGAATATCGGAATCAACAACTGTCCCGGGGGTTATCACTCTAACAACATCGCGTTGCACAATTGTTCCCTTTTCAGGCTCGGTTAATTGTTCGCACACGGCAACTTTTTCACCAGCATCTATAAGTTTAGCGATATAAACATCTAACGCTTTTTGAGGAATGCCACACATTTTTGATTTTGTATCAGTTCCGTTATTTCGTGCTGTTAAAGTTAAACCTAAGATTCTGCTGCATTTTTCAGCATCATCATCAAACATTTCATAGAAATCACCTAATCTATAAAGAATAACAGCATCAGGATATTTATCTTTAAGGCTTAAATAATGCATCATCATTGGTGATTTATCGTTTTTATCTTTTGCCATTTAATCTACTATCTCTCCATAAAATTTTTTGTTTTTTATTTCAGTTATTTTAATTTTCTTGAATGATGGTATAGCTATGCTTTTGTTATATGATTTAATAATTATATCTTTACCAAAATCTAAAACAGCTTTGTAATTACAATTTTCAAGCTTCTCAGTTATTAATCCATCATAAACTTTATTAAGCATATTTTTGTGATTTTTCTCTGAAATTTGTTTTTGCAGTTCTAGAACTTTGTTCACACGAATATTTTTTATCTCTTCTGGAACTTGATCTTCCATTGAAGCAGCAATCGTTCCGGTTCTTTTCGAGTACATAAATGCGAATACGCCCTCATATTTGACTTTTTTAATTAAATCCAAAGTTTCATTGAAATCTTCATCAGTTTCACATGGAAAGCCAACAATGATATCAGTTGTTATTGATGCATTTGGTATATTCTCTCTAATTTCATCAATAATAGAAAGATACTTTTCGCGAGTGTAATTTCTATTCATTAATTTAAGAATCTTGTTACTGCCTGCTTGAACTGGTAGGTGTATACACTTGCAAATTTTAGGATTATTTGCAATTGTTTTTATTAATTCTGATGATAAATCTTTTGGATGACTTGTCATAAATTTGATTCTATAGTCACCTTCAATTTTAGATAGAACATTTAAAAGATTCGAAAAATTAGTTTCTCCATCATTTAAATCGTTCCCATAAGAGTTTACATTTTGACCAAGTAATGTGATATATTTATACCCTTGTTTAACAAGAATCTCAACTTCTTTATAGATATCTTCCATTTTTCGAGAACGTTCTCTTCCACGAACATATGGAACGATACAATATGTGCAAAAGTTATTGCAACCATATGAAATGTTAACCCATGCATTATTTCCGCTAGTTCTATAAATGTCGGTATTTTCAAATATGCCATTTTCTTTTTCCCAGATATCAATAATTTTCTTTCTACTTTCAATATAATTAATAAGTTTTTCTTTTATTTCGTGGTTATTAAATGTTCCAACAATAATATCAATAAAAGGAAAACGTTTTTTAAGTAATTCGGCTTTATCTTTTTCTTGCGAAAAACAACCACAAACTATAATAATTTGTGATGGTTTATTTTTCTTTATATTTTTAAATGCACCTATGTGTGCAGAAATTTTTTGTTCAACTCCATCTCGAATACAGCATGTGTTAAAAACAACAACATCTGCTTGAGTGCTTGATTCAGTTTCTTTATAACCTAAATCTTTTAACATTCCAGCTATTTTTTCGCTATCGTGTATATTCATTTGGCAACCATAAGTTTTAATTAAATAGCATTTATCCATTATAAACCGCCTTATATTTTTACAATATTATATATTTTACATTAAAATAAACATAATTTCAACATAAAAACACATAATAACTAGCGACAAGAAAAAATATTTTTATATTAAAAGATATGTAATGAAAGAAAGGTTAAAAAAATTTGTCAAGATTAGTTCAATAATTATTTGCATTATAATCATTTTTATCGGCATTGCAGTAAGTGCATTTGTTTTTTCTTGTTATAAAAGTTCTAATTTACAATCAGTTAGTATTAACGGAAATCCAGAAAAATACGTGATCCTTGATTCGGAAAACAATAGCATATTTGAAACTGAAAACAACTATATTCCTATTAACAAATTAAACCAAAACACAATTAATGCCTTCGTTTCCATTGAAGATAAGGCTTTTTTCAGTCATAACGGAGTGAATTACAAGAGAATGTTAAAGGCTGGATTAAACAATTTAAAAAATTTATCCTTTTCCGAAGGCGCAAGCACAATAACTCAGCAGTTAATAAAAAACAAATACTTAAGTAATAAAAAATCAATCGAAAGAAAATTGAATGAAATATTTTTGGCAAAAAAGTTAGAAAATAAATATAGTAAAAGCGAAATTTTAGAGGACTATCTAAATATTATATATTTTGGTCACGGTTGCTATGGAATTGAAACTGCATCACAGTTTTATTTTAATAAAAGTGCTGAAAATTTAAGTTTAAATGAAAGTGCTATTTTAGCTTCTATAATAAAGTCACCATCATATTACTCCCCTATTAACAACCCAGAAAACTGCACAAAAAGAAAAAATTTGGTTTTAAAAGAAATGAGAGATGATAACAAGATATCGGAAGTTGATTATGAAAGTGCAATAAATTCTTCTATATCACTAAGTTTAAATGATGAAGCTATTAGTGAATCGATTAATGATATTTATCTTAATAACTATATTTTGAATGAAGCTTGTAATATATTAAACGTTAGTGTGGACTATATTTTAAAAAACAAATTAAAAATAAAAACAACAATAGATGTTAAGTATCAAGATCAATTAAAAAAACAAATAACTAACGAGAAAAATGTTGTTGCTAATAACTATGGAAACAAGGCTGATGGATTGGGGATTATAATTGATAACAAAACAAACAAAGTATTAGCTATTTATTCAAATAGTCCATACGATGTTTATTCTGTAAAAAGACAACCAGGAAGTGCTATTAAACCGGTTTTAGTCTATGCACCCGCGTTTGAAGTTGGATATTCTCCTATGAGTAAAATATTAGATGAACCAATAAATATTAAAGGTTATAAACCGACAAACTTAGGTGGCATAAATTATGGGTATGTTTCAATTGAAGATGCTATTGCTAAAAGTTTAAATATTCCGGCGGTTAAAGTGATGGAAGATTTAGGCGTTGGTTATTGTAAAAAATATGCGGAAAAATTAGGCATTAAATTTAGTAAGAATGATAATAGTTATGCAATAGCCTTAGGTGGTTTTGATGAAGGTATCACGTTGAGAGAGTTAACAAATGCTTATACATCATTTGCGGACTTAGGACAATATAAAGATAGTTATATAATCGATGAAATTAGAAATTCTGAAAATGTTTTGATTTATAAAAATAATATTAAAAAGGAAAAAGTAATGAATGATGATGTTGCATATTTAATAACAACAACTCTTGAGAATGCGGTTAAAAATGGAACAAGCAAAAAATTAAATAGTTTGAATTTAAATTTAGCTGGTAAAACAGGAACTGTGTGTGTTAAAAATAGCAACCTAAATACAGATTGCTATAGTATAGCATATAATCCAAATGTATGTGTTGGAATTTGGTTAGGTAATTATTCTTTAAAAAAAGAGTATATGCTGGAAGGAAATAATAATGGTGGAACATACGCTACTGAAATAGTTAAATATATTTTTGAGGGGTTAAATATTAAATGTGAGAATTTTATTGTGCCAGATAGCGTTGAAAAAGTGCCTATTAACGAATACGAATATGAGTATAATTCTAGAATATATTTAGATGATATTAATGGTGATAATTCTAATATTGCATTGTTTAGTAAAAGATATTTGCCAAAATGTTGTAGTGGTTTAAATGATGTGTCAAGTTTAATTAGTTATAGTGTTGAGTCTAACAATGTTTATGTTGAAGTAGCTAAAAACAGGTATATCAACAATATTGATGTTGTTCTAAAAAATGAAAGTGGAAAAACAGTTATTGCTAATGTGAATAATAATGAAAAATTATTTGTGTTTAATAATTTAGGTAAAGGGAAATATAATATAATTGTCAAATATTACGATACTATTGACAAAAATAATAAGATTATTGACAATAATACAATATATATTGCCAATAATAATAAAAAATGGTATATTTAATAATATACCATTTTTTAATTCATTCTATATTGTATTATCGGAAGTTGTTAGCAAATAATCTAAAGCGATACTTGCTAGCAACTGATGTTTATTTAAACTATGATGCCACAATTTGTTTGGAAATTTCGTTAGTAAATAAAATTTTAAGCAAGTTAAAATTTTATAGCACATAGTTTATTTTGAGTCTATCTTTATATTTCTCTTATACCCTTAATTCCATCTGGAAATCCGCAAGGCGCTGTGCACTTAAAATCTTTAAAATAACATCTTGCTGGATAATTATATTCGCTTAATTTTTCTTTTAAATAATGATTAGACTTTTTAAGTGAATTATAATATTTTTTAAGTGTCTTTTGAGTCGATTGATATAGTTCTAATAGAACAAAAGTGCAATTTCTTTCTTTTAATTTAAGAGTAAAATTTTCAAATAAACCACGTTCAGTAACTTTATATAAAATTGCTTGAGGATATAGTTCTTTTATAGAATCTAAATCTTTTAACCATTCATTTTTTAAAGTTTCATTTTTTCTAATTATATTAGGCACATAATATTCGGTCCTTTTCAATGGTTCAATATTATATGCCAATGTTCTATGTCTTTGAGCTTCTGCCAATGCTGGCAGTGTTAACTTATAAGAGGTGCAATATACATCGCCGAAGTATTCTTGTGGTTTTGATTTATTTGTGTTGAATAAACTAAGAGTTCTATTTTTGTTATCTATACAAAGTATGTCATCAATGTAACCAGTGTTTTTAAATTGTTCTAGCAACTCAATTATATATGGCTTTAATTTTTCTAATATTGCGATTTGCTTTGTTTGAGACAACTTATATAACGAACTGTATAAAATGTTTAATTGTCTATACGAAACCGTGTATACAAGTGATACAGGAGTGAATATTGATGTTAAATATCTTGCGTTTTCTTGAGCTAACTTTTTAATTCTAAGCTCTGAAAAGTATTGATTAGTACCCTTGTATTTATCATTTATTAACTTTGTATAAATTTCTAACCATTTGTTATATAATTCTTCTTCCCTTGGTGATGTTCTCATAATAGTATATCTGCCAGATTTTTCGCTAGTTGTGTACATCCTTTCGTTATTTAAAAACATTACAAGAAGTTTGGGAATATCCTCTAAGTATAATGAAATATAGTTATGGTCATAAACGCTATGGTGTCCGCTTTGTTTTGTTTGATTAATTCTGCGTTGAGTTTTTTCAATTGGTTCATTTAATATATCATCAATTGTGTTTGGCATATAGCATACTCCAGCACAATGTCCACTAAAGATATCAAAATTCTCTTTTAAGTTTATGAAATCGCTTTTTGATGTTTGTAATATTCTAATATTCATTATTTTATCCTACCTAATTTTATAATAAAATTGCTTTAAAAAAATGTGATTTATTAAGTCGCAATCGGCATCTAAATCACATTTTTTATTAATTATTATTTTGCATTGCTTCTTTAACTTTATTATAGACTGTTTCATAAATTTCTGGATTGTTATGTAAGAAAGCTTTAGCTGAGTCTCTTCCTTGGCCAATCTTTTCTCCATTGTAACTATACCATGAACCACTTTTTTGAATGATGTCTGCTTGAGCTGCCATATCAACAACACAGCCTTCTTTATCAATTCCAATTCCATATAGAATATCAAATTCAGCAGTTTTAAATGGTGGAGCCATTTTATTTTTAACTACTTTAATCTTCGTTTTATTACCGATGATTTCGCTTCCATCTTTTATTACATCAGTTTTTCTAACATCTAATCTAACACTTGAGTAAAACTTTAAAGCTTTTCCGCCAGTTGTTGTTTCTGGGCTTCCATATATAACACCTATTTTATCACGCAATTGGTTAATAAATATAACACAAGTGTTGCTTTTGTTGATTATTCCTGTTAGTTTTCTTAATGCTTGACTCATTAATCTAGCGTGAGATCCAATAAAGTTGTCGCCCATTTCGCCATCAATTTCAGCTTTTGGAGTTAAAGCGGCGACAGAGTCAACAACTATGATGTCAATTGCCCCACTTCTAACTAGTGCTTCGCAAATATCTAATGCTTGTTCACCAGTATCAGGTTGACTAATATATAAATCATCAACATTAACACCTAACTTTGCAGCATATTGAGGATCTAAAGCGTGTTCAGCATCAATAAAAGCAGCGGCTCCGCCCAACTTTTGTGCTTCAGCTAATATATGTAGAGAAACAGTTGTTTTACCTGAACTTTCAGGACCATAAATTTCAATTATTCTTCCGCGAGGAACACCTCCTATCCCTAATGCGTAATCAAGTGTAAGGCAACCAGTTGGAATAACATCCACAGCCTGACTTGCAGACTCGCTTAATTTCATTATTGAACCTTTACCAAACTGCTTTTCTATATGCAAAAGTGCTTGTTCTAAGGCTTTCTTTTTATTTTCATCCATATTAAATCTCCGTAAGTTTATTAAACATTTGTTCTATAAATATTATACAATAGTTTGGTTAAAAAGCAAATCATTTTGCTTTATTTTTTTAATTAAATAAAAAATTGAACTTTTCGAAATGTTTTTTATAATTGCATCTTTTTTCCCAGTGAAATTGTTTTTATACACATGTATTCCATCGTTATCTCCAACTGCAATAAAGCATTTAACAGTATTATTAGATGAATAGTTTTGTGGAATTTCGCCCCATGTGCAAATAACTAATTTATTGCTATATTTTTGCAACATAGAAACCGCAATTTCATAAGTGGTTTCAACGCTAATTAGTCCATATTCATTAATTATTTGTTTATTTAAATCTAATCCAGAAATAAGAGTTTTTTCTTTTGATGCAAAATTTGAATTAGTTATATAGTTTTTTGAATTGTTGTCACAATCTAACATTTGCTTTGTTATATCACCAAGGGATGAACTTTCAAATATTCCTAGATTATTGTTTGTTAATTTTAATAAATCGTAAGCAGTTTTATATATTGAAATATTTTCATCAGAATAAACAAACTTGTTTATTAATGACAATAATCCCGACATATAATCATGAAACTCATCTGGATTTATATTTGATTGATACCTTACATTTATAGTTATATCAAGATCATCTGCATATGTTGTGATTAAAATATTGAGTTTATTATTAACATAGTCTTTTATTAAAACTAATAAATCCTTCTCACTAATTCCAAAAGTTTTAAATGTTGTAACTTTGAAATCAGAATTTATAATACTATTAAGATAAGTAATTAACTGATTCTCATATATATATTCCACCGCTGTTATATCGTTTGGAATAAAAATATATATTTTATCTATAGTCTTAAAAATGAATCCTTGAAGCTCATTCGTTAAATTAATTAAGTGAATTGCACCAGTTGGAATACAACTTTCATTTTCATTTTCCTGCCTATATGGGATATCATTTTGCTGATAGTATTTTTGTAATGTCTTTAATATGTTTATGTTTTTTGTTAATTGAACTTTTAAATACCTTGATAAATAGGTTTTAATTGAATAATTTCTTATGGAGTTTGCATCACCAACAATAAAAACAATGTTGTCATTAGTGTTGTTTAATGCTGATGATATTTGCTCAAATGTTCCTTGAATTGTGTGTTTAGCGGAGAAAATAAATCCGCATTCTAATAATTTTTTAGACAGAAAGCCAAAAACCTTATCAGTGTCTTTGGCTAAAAGAATATTTGTATTTACGTTAATGTATGTTACTTTCATAACTTACCCTATAGAATTACATCTTCACTATCGTCTTTTTCTATCTTAATATTAGTTTTTGATTCATCTTTGAAAACATGAGCATTTTTAACAACATAATTTATTCCAGATATGATCAATAAAATTGCAGAAGCTCCGCATAAAACATAGAATATTACTTTAAGTGTTGTTATAAAATCAGTTGTTGTTGATATTTCACAGAAATACGCAAGAAGCATACCAATAACTAGTCCGACATCAAGAATAATTGATTTTAATTTAGCCCAAATGTCAGCAGCGATTATGCAACCTTTAATTTGGCCTAATTGACGAAGTCCAGTAACAACATAATCTCTTAAAAGCATTAATATAAATAGTAAAACGCCATATGGGCTTGGTAATGTGCCATCAACAATAAGTATTACTAAGCCTGTTGAAGCCATTATTTTATCAGCAATTGGATCAAGGAAAATTCCAAAATCTGAAACTAATTTATATTTTCTTGCGATGTATCCATCAACCATATCGGTGACAGCTGCAATAATAAATAGAATCATTGCAATTAATTTTCCAATTCCGTTGTCGAAAAAGTTTGCTAAGTAAAAGAATATTACGAATGGGATTAATAAAATTCTTATAATAGTTATAATATTGGGTAAATTTTTCATATCTTTGATATCTTTTTTCATAAAATTTCTCCTTCCAAATCATATTTATTTGTTTTATTTATTTTAACATTTTGGTATGAACCAATACTTAAATTGTGATTATTTTTAACAATAATAATTCCATCAACTTCTGGGCACTGATATTCGCTTCTGCATATAGCATAGTTATCATTTATAGAATCAACAACAATATTTAGCTTTTTCCCTACAAAAGAATTGTTAATTTCTTTAACTATATCAAATTGAATTTTAGCAATTTCTTTCAATCTTTTATCTTTCACATTCTCTGGAATTTGGTTTTCAAAATTATAAGCGGGAGTTCCTTCTTCCCTGCTATATTTGAAAAATCCGACATTATTCAATTTGAATGATTTTACAAATTCAATTAATTCATTGAAATCATCTTCTGTTTCATTTGGAAACCCTAAAATAAAAGTTGTTCTGATTGCTATATTAGGCACAGCTAAGCGTAGTTTAGTTATTTTTTCAATTATTTGTTCTTTTGTGCCTTTTCTGTTCATTTTTTTTAAAATAGTATTTGAAATATGCTGTAATGGAATATCAATATATTTACAAACTTTATTATTTGTTGCAATTTCATTTATTAATTCATCAGTTATATTTTCAGGATAGCAGTAAAGCAAGCGAATTCTTTTTAAGTTTGATATTTTTGATAGCTCTTTAATTAATGAAACTATAGTTGTGCCATCATTAAAATCTGAGCCATATTTAGTTACATCTTGAGCAACGAGTATTAATTCAGAAACACCTTGAGTAACTAAAACATTAGCTTCGTTTAAAATTTCTTGAAGTGAAACGCTTTTATATCTCCCCCTAATATATGGAATAGTGCAATAAGTGCAAAAATTGTTGCATCCATCTGCAATTTTAAGGTAAGCGTAATGCATCGGTGTTGTTAAAATTCGTTTTGGGTTTGAGCATATTGAAAGTTCTTTTGTAGATGTAATATCAAGTAATTTATCAATAATATCAACAATATCTTTATTTTCATTAACTCTAACAAACTTGTCAACTTCAGGTAGACTTTCACAAAGATCTGAATAATTCATCTCATTTAAGCAACCAGTTACAACTATCTTCTTTAAATTATTACTTTTTAGATTTGCAGTTCTCAGTATATTATCAATGCTTTCTTCACGTGCAACTTGAATAAATGAGCAAGTGTTTATAATTATAACATCAGCATCATTTTCATTATTGGTTATTTGATAACCACTATATTTTAGTTTTGCTATTATTTTCTCTAAGTCGACTCTATTTTTATCGCAGCCAAGAGAAATAAAGCCAATTTTATATTTTGTTCTATCATTTATCATAATTCTTCTCCAAACTTTTCTTCAAATTCTTGTGCAGTTATAAAAATTGTTCTTTTATTTTTATTATCTGGAGGAGAAATAAAGTTTAATCTTTCCATTTGGTCAACAATTTTTCCGGCGCGCGGATATCCTAATCCAAACACTCTTTGTATACCACTAATTGAAACATTATTGTTTCTAATAACCATTCTCAATGCATCAACAAGTTTTGGGTCATATTCTTCTTCTAACCCACTAGATGCATCAAATCCGTTGTTCTTCTTACTAAACATTTCTTCTTCAATATCAGAATCGAAGTCAGGTTCGTTATTATCTTTGATAAACTCAACAACATCTTCAACTTCTTTATCAGATAAGAATGCACCTTGAATTCTGACTAAGTTTGGGCTATCACCTGCCATATAAAGCATATCACCCTTACCTATTAACTTTTCTGCACCGCCGTAGTCAAGAATTGTTTTACTATCAATATAAGATGTTACTTTAAATGCGATACGTGTTGGTAAGTTAGTTTTAATTAAACCGGTAATAACATCAGTACTTGGTCTTTGAGTTGCTAAAACTAGGTGGATTCCGGCTGCTCTACTTTTAGCGGCTAATCTTTGAATTTTATCTTCAATTTCTTTTTTTGCTTGTGCCATAATATCAGCAACTTCATCAACAACAAGAACCAAGTATGGCATTTTTGGTCTAACGCCAGAAACAACCTGAGGATGTGCATTGTATGAATCAATAGCTCTTACCTTCAATTCATTTAAAAGTCCATAACGTCTTTCCATCTCTTGTATTAACCAATCGAAAGCTTTAATAGCTTTATCAATATCGGTTATAACGTTTGGAATTAATAGATGTGGTAATCCATTATACATTGAAAATTCAACTTTCTTTGGATCAACTAAAATCAATCTTAAATCATCAGGTGAATTTTTATAGAGCATGCTTATCAGCAAAGCGTTTAAACATACACTTTTACCGCTTCCAGTTGAACCAGCTACTAGAAGATGAGGAGCTTTATCTAATTTTGCAATTTTTCCATCACCAACAATATCTTTACCTAAAACAAATGTTAATGGTGACTTACTATTTTGGAATGTGTCTGATTCGATTATATCTCTTAGGCAAACTATATCCTTTTTATCGTTAACCACTTCAATACCGAAAGCAGATTTACCAGGAATAGGTGCCTCAATACGAATTTCTTCATTTGTCATTAATTGCATTTTTATATCATTTTGATATGCAAATATCTTAGATACTGGAATACCAACCGGCATTTTCATTTCATATCTTGTAAACGTTGGACCTTTAACAATAGCATCTACTGTTGCAGGAACTTTAAAGCTTTGTAGAACTTCCTCAAGAGCGCGTGCTTTAACTTCTTGCTCAGAAGTATCGTTATTTCGCTCAACATTTGGAGAGTATCTTAATAAATCTGTTGGTGGCTTAACATAAGGTTGATGAATTTTTTGTTGCTTAGGCTCTCGCACTGGCTTAGATTCAATTCTATTAATTGTTGGCTTATTAAAGGAGTTTGCGCTAACAATATTTGAATTTGTTTCGCCAGTATAAACCTTTTGAGCGTTTTTGATTTCATGCCCTATATCCTGCAATTTACTTTTAACATTAATGTAATCATTTCTTATTTGTTCTTTATTTTTATTGAAACTACTTAATGTTAAATTTTCATCATATAAATCAGGCTGTTTTGGATTTGTTTCGGTGATTTCGTTGTTTTGCATAGTATTTTGCAGAGTATTTGGAAAAATATTTTGTTTGTTATATGCATAGTCATTTTGACAATTTGAATTACCTTTGTTGGTGTAGTCAAAATTATTCTTAATTTCACTTTTATTATTAAAAGTAGTTTTTGAATTAGGTGTTGTGAATTGGTCCGAAACAAATAATGAATCGTTTTCATCGTTACTTAATATTGGTGATTTTGGCTGAATGGTATCATTAAGCTCTTGAGAGCTCTTTATTGCTTTAAACATATTATTTGTTTGGATTTCAGCCAGTTTTTCTCCCCTAGTTGCTCTTAAAAATTCTAGATTTTTTCGTTCAGATTCTGTTAACTTTTTAGGATAATTTTGGGAAAAATTGTTGCTTAGTGTGTATTTATAGTCACTATCTTCTTCATTGTGAACATATTTTCTTGGGCGTTGGTTGGCTTGTTCATCTTTGTTTGATTCGAGCTTAACTGTGTTTTTATCGAGTTTTGTATCTTTAACTAAACCTAAAACGCTTTTAGCTTTTAGTCTATCTTCTTCCCACTTTTTTTGCTCTTCATTGTTTGTGTTGTTCTCTGATTGCAAGATGTTAGAGGTAACATCATCATCAGAAACAAATATGTCTTCATTGATTTTAGGTTTGTCTTCAAGTTGAATTTCTTTATTTAGCGATTCTTTAGCGATATTGCTTTCTACTTTTGGTTGTTTTTCATCTACCATAGGTTTATCAGTTTCTTCATATTTAACAACTGCATTTTTATGTTGCATATAAAAACTATAGATTGTTAAGCAAATAAAAGTTACTAAAAGGATTGTGAAAATGCATATTGTTGATATAAAATGATTGGTTATAAAGTAAATTGGGTAAACAAATATTGAGTTTAATAAACCGCCAGCTGTATATTTGTTTTTATACGCTAGTGATAGATATTCACCATAAGAATTATCTGTAAGGATACTTTTTGATGTTATTATGTGAATAATTGATACGAACATAAATAGTGAAACAATAGCGTATATTATAAAACTTGTGTTAAATTTAGGTTTTTTACCGAACAATCCCAAGATACTAAAAAGGATAACACATAAAAATATTGCATATGTGCTTAGACCTAAAAATCCTAGAAAAAATGAGTTTATAAAACTAAAAATATTAAAAAGTAGGTTTATTAGTAATAAGGAAAAAGTAATTAATAAACTCATATTAAGTTTAAAAGAAATATCTCGATTTTTAATTTTTGTTTGAGATGATTTATTTGAAAATACTGGCAAATTTTACCCCAATAATTAATATTTAATATATTATATCACGAATTTTTTATAAGTAAAAATAAATAAAAGTAGTTTTTTTAATATAATTAAATATTACTTATTTATAGTCGATTATAAGCCTTTTTATTCTTAGAACAATTAATTTAAACTATTTGTTAAAATTTTATTGTAATTAAAAATTTGCAAAATATGAAATGGTTTTATTATAGGATGGTATTAGGGTTTGTTTGTTTCATTACTTGTTTTATTTTAAACAATCACTAACTGTTGTTGCTTTAAGACTATTCATTTTATAATATTCAAGAATGCTTGGCAATGCTTTAAGAGTTTCAGCTGTTGGGTGCATCAATATTAAGTCACCGCCTTTAACATTATTTGTTGCACGTTTCAAAATCAAATTAGCATCATGGTCTCTCCAATCAATGGTGTCTTTAGACCACATAATCGTGGTATATCCTAAAGCTTGAGCAGCCTCGATTGTTGATTTATTATATGCACCGCTAGGAGGTGAAAATAAAGTCATGTTTATCCCATATAGCACTTTTACTAAATTATGGTTTGCTTGAATTTCTTCGTGATTTTGATCATAATTTAATTTGTCTTGGTCCTTATGAAAGTAACCGTGATTTCCTATTTCATGCCCATATTCAATAATTTTTTTCATATATTTTTCATCATTTTTAACCCAACTGCCACCAACAAAAAAAGTAGTTTTTATATTATACTCACTTAAAATCTCTAGAATTCCATCTAGGTATTCATCGCCCCAATAAACATTAATCATAAGCGAAACTTTATCGGAATTTTTATTTCCATTATATATAACGTTTTCATTTTCATAATTGAAAACATATGAATAGTTGCTTGTGGTAGTTATAGCAACAAGTGTTATTAGTATTGCCACTATGATAAAATTCGCGATAAATCTATATTTCCCAATTTGATTAAATTTTTTATAATTAATTTTCATATACTAAACCTACTATTATATTAATATATGTTTATTTAGTAATGTTGTAATATATGATGTTTATTTTAAATTTAAAATAAAATAAATAAAAAATGTTATAAAAAAGTAACTTGCATTTAACAAGTTACTTTTTACTTGATTATTTAAATACGCCAACTAGTTTTAAATCTATTTTGTTATTTTCGATTTTAATAACAGTTACTTCAACCCTATCACCAATTTTAACCACATCTTCAACTTTTTCAACTCTTTTTGAAGATAATTTTGAAATATGAATCATTCCTTCTTTATTATAACCAAATGACACAAATGCTCCAAATTGCATTATTCTTTCAACTGTTCCAGTGTAGGTGTTTCCAACAACAACATCTTCAGCGATGCTTAAAATGATTTCTTTTGCTCTCTCACTCATTTCTGCATCTGTTGAAGCAATCATAACTAGGCCTTCATCAGTTATATCAATTTTAACACCAGTTTCATCTATGATTTTATTAATCATTTTTCCGCCTGAACCAATAACATCTTTAATTTTATCAGGATTGATATTAAACGAAGTAATTTTAGGCGCATATTTACTTAATTCTTTTCTAGGTTTTGCAATAACTGCAGTCATCTTTTCAAGAATTTGAAGTCTACCAATTCTTGCTCTTTCCAAAGCTTCTCTTAAGATGTTTTCGTCAATACCTTTAATCTTAATATCCATTTGAATTGCAGTTATACCCTTTTCTGTTCCTGCAACTTTGAAATCCATATCACCCAAGAAATCTTCCAAACCTTGAATATCAGTTAGAATTGCAACCTTACCAGATTCAACATCTTTAATAAGGCCCATAGCTATTCCAGCAACTGGCGCAGAAATTGGAACGCCTGCATCCATTAGAGATAGTGTGCTACCGCAAACACTTGCTTGACTAGTTGAACCGTTACTGCTTAAAATATCACTGACAGTTCTAATTGCATATGGGAATTCTTCTTCAGTTGGTAAAACGGGAACTAAAGCACGCTCAGCTAAAGCACCGTGTCCTATTTCTCTTCTTCCAGCTGATTTTAATGGTTTGGCTTCACCAGTTGAGTAGCCTGGGAAGTTATAGTGATGCATATATCTTTTTTCTTCTTCTTCATCTAAACCATCAAGTTTTTGCATATCACGAAGGCTACCAAGCGTTACAGTTGTTAAGGCTTGAGTTTCTCCTCTAGTAAACACTGCACTACCGTGAACCCTAGGAAGAATACCAACCTCACACCAAATTTTTCTAATTTCATCTAGCTTTCTGCCATCTGGTCGAATGCCTTGGTTTATAATTTTAGAACGCATAATTTCTTTTTTGATTTTATATAACACATCAAAAATTTGCCTTTTGCAATCAGGATATTTTTCAGAAAAGTGTTCTAAAATTTCTTCATTTGCAATTTCTTCAGCATGGTCTCTTTCGTGCCTATCAAAATGCTCCATAACTTTTTCCATAATGCTATATGAAAATTCTCTAACATCTTTTTCAAGAGTTTCATCAATAACATAATATGGAATGTCTTCAGCTTTCTTTATGTTAAGTTCCTTTGCAAGTTTTTCTTGGAATTCAACTTGATTTTTAATTTCTTTATGAGCAAATAAAATTGCTTGAAGCATTTCTTCTTCAGATACTTGTTTTGCTCCAGCCTCAACCATTAGAATTGCATCTTTTGTTCCAGCAACTTTTAATTCAATAGAGCTTTGAGTTTTTTCTTCTGTGTTGGGATTAATAATGTATTTACCATTAATCAATGCAACTTCACAGCTTCCAGTTGGACCAGCAAAAGGAATATCACTTATTGTTAAAGCAACAGAACTGGCAAACATTGCAAGTGGCTCAGGTGCGTTATCATAATCAACACTAAGTGGAGTTGCTATAACAGTTACATCATTAAAAAATCCTTTTGGGAATAAAGGGCGCAAAGGTCTATCAATTAATCTACTTGTTAAAATAGCTTGATCGGTTGGTCTTCCTTCACGGCGCTTAAACCCACCTGGAATTTTACCTACTGCATATAATTTTTCATCATAATCCACGCTTAGTGGAAAAAAGTCTTGCCCTTCTCTTGGAACTTTATTCATACAAACATTTACCATAACTGCAGTTTCACCACATCTAACTATGCAGTGACCATTAGTTTGAAAGGCATACTTTCCAACTTCTATGGTAACTTTTTTACCACCGATAGTGGTTTCAAAAATCTTACTATCCATAATTCTCCTTAATATAACATACAATTACAAGTTAAAAACAAATAAAAAGCGAAAGAAATTCTTTCGCCTTTCAAGTTGCTTATCTTATACCTAATTTAGCTTTTAATTCACGAGCACCTTCAAGGTTAGTTTTTGATAAATAATTAAGTAATTTCTTTCTTATGCTTACCAACTTATTTAAACCTCTTCTTGTGTGTTCATCATTTTTGTTGGCCTTTAAGTGTTCTGTTAATTCCTTAATTCTTGCTGTTAATATAGCAATTTGAACTTCGCATGAACCAGTGTCGGCTTCGCTTTTTGCGTACTCTTTAATAATTGCTTGTTTTTTTTCTGCTTTTATCATACTTTTTCTCCATCATTTATTATTTGCCAAAATATAAGTATCCCGTGGGAGTAGCACGAAGAACTGATATTAAGGTACCTAAGTATATTATCATAAATACTTTTTATTGTAAAGACTTTTTATTAATATAAATATAAATAATTTAATTAATTAGCAAGTTTTAGAAAAGAATAATTGTTTAATTAAACAAATTAAATTTTTTATCAATCATTTCATCTATGCGATTGATATATTCTTCAATATTTTTAACATTAGCAAAACGCTCTATTCTATTTTCATGTGTAAATAACCGTTTAGATATTCCATTTGCTCCACATGCAATAATGCTTGATGTTTCTTCCATACTATTAATATTGAATCTGCATATCTGGTTATCTCTGCAATAACCAATATTTTCAAGGTTTGCAAGAGTATTTTTTTGTTTGTATAAGTAATATGGATAATATTTATTTTTAAGCAATTTCTTTATAGAGTATGAAACCATCTTTTCTGTTTCTTTATCAGATGAAGTGGAACCACCAATAAGGTTTAAATTTGATGTTCGTTTATAACATAAAGTATGCATAGTTATGTTATTTGGATTTAATGAAATGGCTTTATTTAGCGAAAATTTGAAGTCTTTGAATTTTTCACCGCTTAATCCTGCTATTAAATCCATATTAATGATAAAACCATATTTTTGGGCGATTTTAAACTTTTCTACACAATCTTCCGCAGTGTGTTTTCTGCCGATTGCTTTAAGTGTTTTGTTATTGAAAGTTTGTGGGTTTATACTAATCCTTGTTACACCATATTTTTTGAATACTTTAAATGTATCCTCCGCTATTGTATCTGGTCTTCCAGCTTCAACCGTGAATTCAGAAATATTGTTAGGGAACAATTTTAAAATTTTTTCTAAAAAATCTAGAGGTATAGCTGTTGGAGTTCCTCCCCCGATATAAACATTTCTAATAACAAATTTTTTCATTTTAATAAATTCAAGAGTTTTCTTAATCTCATAAATTAATTTATCAACATAGGGCTGAATTAAATGTTTTGCTTTGTCTACAACTGCTGATAAAAATGAACAATAGTAACATTTTGAAACACAAAACGGAATGTTTACATAAAAATCTAATAAATTATCGGAGTTATTTTCTGATTTTTCATTTTGTTGATTATAAATCATATTCAAAAGTTTTATACGATTATCTGAAACTAAATATGTGTTTTTGAATATTTCATTTACTTTATTAATGTCGTTATTGTATTGTTTTACAAGATCATTAAATAACTTTGATGGTCTTATTCCAGTTAGTGCACCCCATGGTGCCTTTTTTCTTGTGATTTTAGAAAGTGTTTGATATAAAAGAATTTTTGCATATTTTTCAATATAGTGATATTTACTCTTTATTGAAAAATCACATTCATCAATTCTTTCTTTAAAAAATTTACGTTTTTTAAATTCAACCCAAATTTGACTTTTTAAAAAATTATCACTAATACTTGATGCATTTGTTATTTTTAATTTTAGATTATCAATTGAATTTTTATTGTAAAATAATTTTACAATTAATAAAAGTTGTTCTTCTAATTTTGATTCGTTAGTTAGTATTTCCATTACACTGCTCTAAACGCTTCAAAAACATCTTGAACTGATAAAAGTTTTTGAATTATTTCGTTTATTTCTTCCTTTTTTGAAATATATACTTGAATGGTTATTAATAGTTTATTATCTGAAATTGTTTTACTTGAAATGTGTGCAACTTGAATTTTGTTATCACCAAGTTTTTTAGATATTAATGGGATTGTTGTTGATTTATTAGAACAAATTACATTAATAGAACCTATAAAGCTATTGCCAGAACAATCATTCCATTCGCACTCAATTAATCTATCAAATTCATAGTTATTTATTGATGGACAATCGGCTCTATGAATAGTCACACCTTTTCCGCGAGAAACATAACCAACTATGTCATCGCCTGGAACTGGATTGCAACATTTAGCAAATTTTGTTAAAAGTTTACTGAATCCCCTAACAAAAACTTTGCCTTCAGAGTTTACATTCTTATACTGTTTGTCATTTTTTTCTGTTATTTTTTCTTGCTTGATTTTATCATTATATAAGTTTTTTAACTTATTTAAAATTTGAGTTGTATTTAAACCGCCATAACCGATAGATGCATATAAATCATCAAGTGATGCTAGTGAGTATTTATCAAAAACTTCTTCTAAAAATTCTGGAATCATTAGTTTAGATAAGTTCATATTTTTAAGTTTTGCTTGGCTTTCAAGCATACTCTTGCCTTTTCTAATGTTATCTTCTTTCATTTCCTTGCGGAAAAATGCATTTATTTTTGATCTTGCACCAGATGTTTTACATAATTTTAACCAATCTCTTGATGGCCCTTTCGAATTCGGGTTTGTGATTATTTCAACTATATCACCATTATATAACATAGTTGATAATGGAACCATTTTCCCATTTATTTTAGCACCAACACAAGTGTTTCCAATTTTAGAATGAATTGCATAAGCAAAGTCAATAGGAGTTGAGCCTTCTGGAAATTCAAGAATTTTTCCCATAGGTGACTGAACAAATATATTCCCCACATACACATCGGTTTTTAAAATATCGAGTAATTCATCTGCCGATTTTTCTTTATACATTTCTAAAATTGAACGTATGTAATTAATCTTAATATCACTTTCATTAACTTTTCTATTCTCTTTATATGCCCAGTGGGCTGCAAGACCATATTCGGCATATTGATGCATTTCAAATGTTCTTATTTGAACTTCAACTGGATCACCGTTATCTAGTATTATGGCTGTGTGAAGTGACTGATAACCATTTTCTTTTGGGTGGGAAATGTAGTCTTTGAAATTTCCAAATGGCTTAAAAATAGAGAATATTTTGCCTAAAACTGTGTAACACTCTTCAACTGTGTTCACTATAACGCGAACTGCAAGTATATCAAGAATATGGCTTAAAGTTATTTCATTAAATGATTTATGCTCAGTTAGTTCTTCAATATTATTTTTTCTTCCATAAATATCTAATATTGTTGAAATAGTCATATTTTTTTTCTGCAGTTTTTTCGCAATACTTGCAAGTTGCTTTTGCCTACCATAAACGAGATAGTCTCCCTTGATTATTGGCTTTAACTCAGTTTTAATTTTTTCAATCACATCCTGAATTTGCCCGTTTCTTTCTTCAACATATTTGTTCAATGCATCAGAAAGTTCTTCATACATTTTAGGCTTATAATATTTGAATGTTGCGTTTTCAAGTTTGTTTTTAATTTGACTCATACCAAGCATTGCTGAAATTGGAGAATATAAATCGGTATAACTTTTCATCAATGCTTCAACTTTTTCTGGCGTCATTTTATCTAAATATTTTAGCTTTAATTCTTCAGCACACAATTTGATGATAACCACACGAATATCTTTTGCTAATCCAATAAACATTTTTTTAACGCTATCAAGTTGCTCTTGCTTTGTTGTGAGGTTTGTTTTTTCAATTAAACTAAGAGAACTTAGCATTTCATATATTTCAAAATCAAGATTATGACCTTTGATTTCATCTAATTTGTTTAATTTAACAATTGGATACAACAATCCAACTATCACAGATTTATAATCTAACTTGTTATTCAAAACACTACTGGCAACCTCAATTGAAAATTCAGAGTTGTAAATAGGATCTTCAAAATTAATTGCATTCACATAATTTAAAATTTGAATTACTTGTTCGGATTGTTCTAACGGGTATGAATTTTTAATATTTATTTTAAATTTTTCAACAGTCATTAATTACTCCTTGTTTCTAGTAATTTTTTAATATAAACATATATTTTAGAATTATTCAATTCGCTTTTAACATTAGTTGTTTCTATAGAATTTTCTTTAATTATAAATATTCCAAGCTCAGATAAAACCATACAAACAAATTTAAACTCAGTATAAGAAAAGTTTCTATATTGAGGATTAATTTTTTTCATAGACTCATATAAATGATACATATTATTGAAAGTTAAATTTTTAGATATGAGATTAGATATTGCTTTATGGTAAACAGCAAAAATTTTCCTATCTACTGATAAATCTTTTAAAATATTAACATCGAACTTTTTATTAGTTGTAAAAACTCTATTTTTCTTAGTTGTTATACTAAACAAATAATTATTTGAAATTGGCGGATCAACGAAAAATATGTTTACATAATTTTTGTAAGAAATGTCTTCAACTGGTGCATAAATAATAGTGTTTACCCCAGATGAATCTTTAAAATTCTCTAATTCAAAATTTTGAATATTTGGAAATAAATTTGTATATTTTAAATAAGATTCAAATGTGTTTGAAATAATAACTGTGCCAAATTCTGAGCCATTTAATTTGTTATTAATTGTTGTTTCTAATTCATCATCATTTAAATATTTTGGCTTTAATTGACTGGTTTCTTCAGGAATATTGTTTAATTGAGAAATATAATTTGCATAAGCAAATTCATTTTTTATTGGTGTGTTTAACTTAAAACATTTTATAAATTTAATCATACCCTTTAATATTGGTTTATTTCTAAAAGTTTCAAGTTGTAATTCTAAAATAATTTCTTTATTAGAGTTTGTGTTTAGTTGTTGAACATAATCCCCAAAATTAAATCCAACAAGATTAAGGTTATTAATTTTTGCACAAATATGGTTATAATGATTTGGCATATGATTAACAACTGCATTATTAAAAGACAATTTAAATTGTGGCTTTTCGTTTGCTAAACCGCAAGGCTCTAAAACATCTAATTGCTTTATGAAATCTTCAGTTATTGTTAATTTTGTGATATCTAAATCGTATTGTTTTTCTTGCAGAAATAATGATTTAGAGTACTTTTTAAGAATATAATCATTCAAAGCATATTTAAATTTTTCGAGATTGTTTTTATCAATAGTTACTCCAGCAGCTTGGTTGTGTCCACCAAATTGGATTAGGCAATCCTTTATGTTATTTAAAGCTTCGAAAATATTTATTCCTGGAACACTTCTTAAACTACCTTTGTATTCATCATCAACTTTTGTTAAGATACAAGTTGGTCGGTTGTATTTTTCAACAAGTTTAGAGCAAATTATTCCTAAAACCCCACTCTCCCATTTCGAATTGTACAAAACAATAGCACCCAATTTTGAGATGTTAACATTTTCAAGTTTAACTAACACATCATCAATAATTTTATTTGTTTCATCTAATCGTTTATCGTTTAATTCAATTAATTTTGCAATAATTTTATTAATTTCTTTTTCATCGTTTTCTATTAGCAGATTGAAAGAGATTATAGCATCTCCCATTCTTCCTGTTGCATTTAGTTTTGGTGCAAGTTTAAAAGAAATATCGGTAGACTTGATTGGTAGTTCGCATTTCATATGTTTAAGTAACTTTTTAATGCCTAACGGAAAATTTTCTTCTTGTTTTTTTAATCCTAAACTAACAATGCATCTATTTTCTTGAACTAATGGAACTATGTCTGCAACGGTTGCAATTGCTGCAAGAGTTACATACTCTTTAAGCGTTTTCTCAATTCCAATAAATGCTTGAACTATTTTCAATGCAACACCAGCACCGCACAATTCTTTAAATGGATATTTTTGGTTTGGAAGTTTTGGATTGATTATTAAACAACTTGGAATTTCTTCAGGAATGTCGTGATGATCTGTGATAACTATGTCAATCCCCTTAGATAGGCAATAGTCAACTTCGTTTTTGGCTGATATTCCACAGTCAACAGTTATTATAAAATTTGGTGAATACATTTCATTAATTTTATCAATAGTCTCTAGAGATAAACCATAGCCATCAGCTATTCTATTTGGCAAGAAAACAAAAATATTATCAGTTTTTGTTTTTAAAAATTTATACATTATTGCAGATGCGCTGATTCCATCAGTATCGTAGTCACCCAATATAACAATTTTAGAGTTATTATTAATATGGTAATTTATTTTATCGATAACTTTTTGCATATCTGATAAATCAAAGGGGTTATTGAATTCACTTATTGTTGGGTTTAGATATGCCGACATATCATTTTCATTTGTAATACCACGCATAAAAAGAAGGCTTATTATGCTTTCATCTAAATTAAATTTTTTACTTAAAATTGAAATTTCTTCTTTATTAAATTTTCTTGTGCATTTTGGTGAAAAATTCATATTTATACCCTTTAAATCTTAAACAAAAAGCCCCTAAAACGCAAAAATAGCGTGATTTAAGGGCTTTAAATTTATACTATTAATTTTTCATCTTCTGATGTTACTTTGCCATTTTTCATTTGTTCTTTTTTAGCAACTAAGTCTTTATAAAAACCTATTCTCTTATTTTTTGATTTTTTATATATAGAATTCCATATGCAAGTACCAATGTAAATTGATGTGTAAAATGATACAATGATTGCAATTAGGGTTGCTATTAAAGTAAATGCAAAAGGAGTTGCAACAAAGAATGATACTACCATAGCAATTAGAGTTACAACAATTAGACTTAATGAAACATTGAATATTGGTTTAATTACGATCTTAAGTGCTGAAGAAATATATTCTCTATTCAAAGATGCTTTAAAGTTATCGTTGTATTGAAGTGCTTTAATTTTGTTAAAAACGATGGCTGATATAACAGTTGTTAATATTAGCATTGTTACAAAAGCCAATCCAATTGTTTCGCTAATAGGGATTCTAAACAATGCAATTAAACTAGTTAATAGTATTGAGTTAAATATAATATTTAGCATTGTTGCAAAAGCTGAAACAACCTCAATTCTAATCCATAAATAAACAAATGAAATAAGAGCGAAAAATAAAATCGCTAGGCAAATACTAGGAATTACTTTATTCACCATAGTTTTTATTTCAGTGAAATCAGATACAACGGCATCAGGATATTGATTTATTATATAAGTAGTAATTTCTGATTTACAATCGTTTAAAACATTTGAAACATCATCTGCACTAATTTTATTACATGAAACATTAATAATAAGTTTTGCTCGCATTGTGTTTTTATTTGCTTTTGAAAACTCAAATTTTGAAATATTGTTATTTTTTAATGACTTCGTGACTTCTTTAATGGTGGTGTCAAAATCTTCAGAATTAATTGTTGTTTTAAACTCAATGTTTGCAGTATATCTTTTTTGGATAGATATATCTTTATTAAAACCAACAATTAAAAACATCACTAGAGAAAGTACTACTAAAATTGCTGGAATTAACATTAAAAATAATGATTTATTTGTGAAGTTTGTTTTTTCACTTAGAATAGAACATAAACATTTAGATTCTTTTTTAGTTTGCTGATTCTTCATCTATTTTTTCCCCCTTCACAAAATTTACTTTTATATTCTTTGTTGGATTAATGTTCAAATATAAACCAATAAACCATCTAAATGTTAATAAAGATGTGAATATTCCAAATGCTAGAGAAATTGTGAACGCATAAAAGAATGAATATAAAGAATTAAATGAAACAAATATTGAAATCAATGACGCAATTAAAACAGGTGCGTATGAATCAATAATTGTTAAAATTGACTCTTTATAACCGTTTTTGCAACTAGCAATAAATTTAGTACCATTATAGAATTTTTTACGCATTTTCTCTAGTATGATTATGTGAGCAACAAATGTTAGTGCAAAAGATAGACCAATTGCAGAAATAGTTGAAACAGACATAAATAAATTTTCAATAAAAGCGAATGTTAAAATATTTAAGCATAAAAAACTAAATAACGAAAGCATAGCGATTGCACCAAACTCTCTATATCTAACACACAAGAATATAATTGCACCAATTAAAAGTAGAGCACCAATTATTGAAGTGAAAATCACAAGAGTTAGTTTATTATTTGATATAATTGATGTTGCAAATGCATTTTCTACTTGCTCATAACTGCCATTTAGTTTCATATTTGTTCCTATCAAACCTGTTGATAGTTTGCTAGCATTTTCTTGTGCGATAGACTTAGTTTTGATGTTTCCGCCAGATAAGAAAATATAACCATAGTCGATTTGTGAATCAATGCTAACAGCACTAAAGTATGAATCATAGTTCTTGTTCGTGTAAATATAAAGCGTTATTGCACTTGAACCAGCATTTTCTGTTAGTTTAGAAAATTTTTCCTTACCTTCTTTATTAAATTCAATATACACGCCAGGTTGACCATTGTATGATTGGTATTTAATTGTTTTAACCATACCACCATTTAATGCCATTTTTTCAGCTTTTTCTTCATCAGTTAAATCTGAAAGTGAATCAGGTGCACTTGTTGAAAATTCAACAAAACCTACTATATTATTTGTGTTAAAATATGAACCTGGAACGGTTACTCTTATTTGATTTTCACCGTATTTTTCAACTCTAGATTCGCTATAATCATTTTTTAATAAACTTTGAACTTTATTGATTGTATCATTAAAAGCCTTAGTCTCTGAGCCTTTATAATAATCTGCTATTTCTAAGTCAAAAGTTGCTGATATTCCATTTGAATATTCAATATCTTGAGGAATAGACTTCAAAAAGCCCTTAAAAATTGAAGTTGTTCCTGGAACATTGAATGATACAAAAGAAAAAACAAATACCAATAGCATTATTATAGATAAAACAATAAAGTTTCCTATTGCCCTTTTCTTTTTCATTAAAAGTATCTCCTTTAAACTAGATTATTATATATTATTAAACTACTTCAAGTCAATTGTTATTAATTAAAAATAAAAAAATAGGGAAATTTTCCCTATTTATTTTTGACTTATTTAAATAATCTTAAACTATACTAATGACCTAATATTAACTTAAATTGCATTAACTTGTTAATTATTTCTTTTACGCGTGTTTACTGCTAAAATTCCACAAATTCCGCCTATTACGCCACAAAACAAAATATCAGTGAAGCTGGTTAGTCCAAATGATATTGCACCGCTTAAAAAGCTAAAAACAATGTAGGAAATTATGGCATATAAAATACCAATAACTAACCCCTTTAAAAAGCCCTTATTTGTGTTTTTTAAAGCAACGAAACAAGCAATGAACAAACTTATAATCTTAATTACTTGATTCACTGGTAAAATTACTTTTTCAGATATGTTTACAAAGCGAATGAAAAGTGCAAAAACTAATAGCATCAATAAAGATAATGTTACTGCTAAAATTGTTGCTTTTGTTATTTGAATTAGTGTTTGTGATTTATTTGTGTTTTTTGTTTTATCTTTAACCATAACAACTCCAATTATATATTTGAAAGTGAAATGTATTATTATTTCACATATCATTTTATAAATATTTATGTTTGAAAATGAAGCGTTATGTTTAAATACAAAAAAATCAACAATTATAAATTGCTGATTTTTAATGAATTAAAATTAAATTTGCCTTATTTTGTTGTTTTTTTAGTTGAAGCCTTTTTAGATGATGATTTCTTTGGTTTGATTTCTTTTTCCGAAGTTAAATCTTGGTTGATTTCTTCAGATTTTTCAACACTGATTTCATCTTCTTTTGAAACTTCTAATGTTTCAGTAGTTGGAATAGTTTCCTTTGTTTTTTCTTTAATTTCATTTGGTGTGCTTGGATTAGATGATTTATCATCATATTCAGTGATATCATTGCCATTGGCATCGTATACAATATCTTTTTTATCATCAATATTCATAATAGCATCTAAATGAATAAGCATATGAGTTTCATGACCTTTGTCACCAGTTGAAATTAATGCAACTTTACCATGAGTTGTTTCTTTTATTTCTAGAATAGTTCCATAGATTCCCTGATTTGTGATAATCTTAGTGCCCTTTTGAAATTTTGAAACTAATTCTTGCCTCATTTGCATATTTTTTGCATTAGTTCTTCTTCCAAAAAACATCATACCAATTAATGCAACTGCAACAACTGCGACTAAAATCCAAGACATTGCTTGATTACTCTCTAATAATTTAAACATAATTACTCCTTAAATCTTATTAATATGATAATAGCATAGTTTGAGGATAATAAAAAATAAATTTAATGCGATTTTTATATTTTTTACTAATATTATTTGTTTTTCTCTTTATTATCAGTTTCGCATTGATTATATTTTTTCAAAAATTCATCTTTAAAATCTAGCAATCTATCCTCTCTTATTGCATCTTTGATTTGTTCCATAAGATGAGTTAAAAATCTAATATTGTGGATACTTAATAGTCTGCCACCTAATATTTCTCCAGCGTTAATTAAGTGCCTTAAATATGCCTTGGTATAGTGTTTGCAACAATAGCAGTCACATTCATCATCAAGAGGTGTGAAATCTTCTTTATATTGACCATTTCTAACAACCACTTTGCCCTTTGATGTGAATGCAGTTCCATTTCTTGCAATTCTAGTTGGCAAAACGCAATCAAACATATCAACACCCCTAATAACACCTTCTAAAATGCAATCAGGGCTTCCAACTCCCATTAAGTAGGCAGGGACATTTTTAGGTAAATTAGGGTTTAAAACATCAAGCGTTTCATACATAAGTTCTTTTGGCTCACCTACTGATAAACCACCAATTGCTATACCATATTTAACATATGGTTTTGTCCTCTCTAGGCTTTCAAGCCTTAAATCTTTATAAAAATTGCCTTGAACTATTGGGAATAGGGCTTGATTGTCATTTTTATGATACTTATAGCATCTATCTAACCAACTTAAAGTTCTCTCCATTGCCTTTTTACTTTTATTATAGTCAGTTCCGTATGTTGTGCATTCATCAAATGCCATCATAATATCTGAGCCTAAGTCTTCTTGAATCTGCATATCTTTTTCTGGTGTTATATAATGTTTTTCACCACTTAAATGAGATCTAAATTCAACTCCATCATCGGTTATCTTTCTTAAATCAGATAGAGAAAAAACTTGGAAACCACCGCTATCAGTTAAGATTGGCCTATCCCAATTCATAAACTTATGCAATCCGCCGGCCTTTTTCACAATCTCATTGCCTGGTCTTAAAAATAAATGATATGTGTTTGAAAGTATTATTTGAGCGTTGACTTCCTTTAATTCTTCAGGCGTTAAACTTTTAACTGTTGCTTGAGTTCCAACAGGCATAAATACTGGTGTTTCTATATCACCGTGCGGTGTGTGTAATATACCGATCCTAGCTCCAGATTGTTTACACACTTTTATTGTTTCGTAACTAAATTTATCCATATATTATTCCTTAATTTCAGTAAATCTTGTTGTGTATATCCCATTTATCATAACATTATTAAACCACATTAATATAGTTACCTTGCCCACACTTCATTGGTTTTTATACACTCATAAATAACATAATTTTCAAGCGTTACAGGATTTTTTTGCGATATTTAAAATGATATAATTATTATCTCTATAATTTTTGTAAAATTAACCAATCTCAATATTTAATTCAATTATTTAATAGAAAATAATTCAAGCCTTTTAAGATAAAAACATTGCATCGCCAAAGCTAAAAAACCTATATTTATCTTTAACAGCAATGCTATATAAATTCATAGTTTCATCTAATCCAGCAAATGCTGAAATAAGCATAATTAGAGTGCTTTTTGGGAGGTGAAAATTAGTTATTATTCCATCAATAATTTTAAATTTATAACCTGGGTATATAAAAATTCCTGTGTCTTTATTTGTTGGAATAAGTTTACCATTTTCATCGCATGAGCTTTCAAGTGTTCTAATGCTTGTTGTGCCAACGGCAATAACACGCCTTCCTTCTTCTTTTGCTTTATTAATGATGTCGCAGGTTTCTTTTGTTACTTCAATGTGTTCTGTGTGCATTTTATGGTCTAAAATATTTGTTTCATCAACAGGTCTGAATGTTCCTAAACCAACATGCAACAACACATTAACAACAATAATACCTTTATTTTTAATTTTTTCTAGTAACTCCTTGGTAAAATGGAGCCCTGCTGTTGGCGCTGCAGAACTACCATTAATTTTGGAGTAAACAGTGTTGTATCTTGATTTATCTTTAAGCTTTTCATGAATATATGGAGGGAGAGGCATAATACCAATCCTATCCAGTATTTCTTCAAACTTACCATCAAATATAAACCTAACAATTTTACCGCCAAAATCAGTATTCTCCAAAACTTCAAGAGATAATTCATCGGAAAATTTTATAATTGTTCCAACTTTAGCCCTTTTGCCAGGTTTTAATAATGCTTCCCAATCTGTTAAATTTATTCGCTTTAATAATAAAACTTCAATTTTAGCGTTTGTTTCTTGCTTTATTCCCATCAACCTAGCCGGAATTACTTTTGTGTTATTAACAACTAAAACATTACCAGCATTTAAATAGTCAATTATATTATAAAACTTTTTATGTTCAATCGTATTATTCTCTTTATTGAAAACTAAAAGCCTAGAACTATCACGTGGTTCAGCAGGAGTTTGAGCAATTAATTCTTCTGGTAAATTATAGTTATATGTTTCAATATCAAATAAGTCTTTATTATCTTTATTCATTATCGTTAATATCTTCTTCTATAAACATTTTTAAATATTCTTGCTTTTGAGCACTTATTTTTTTACCTAAGTGTTTATAAGCGTTTGGAAGAGCAACCCTTCCTCGAGGTGTTCGTGCGATGAAACCTAATTGAATCAAGTATGGTTCATAAACATCTTCAATTGTGTTTGCATCTTCACCGGTGGCAGCGGCTAATGTGTCTAGACCTGCTGGGCCACCATGGAATTTATCGATTAGGGTGTTTAACACATTTCTATCGGTAAAATCCAATCCTAACTCATCCACTTCTAATCTATCCAAAGCTTGTTTTGCAGTTTCAAGCGTGATTAACTTTTCACCTTTAATTTCAGCAAAGTCCCTAACGCGTTTTAAAAATCTATTTGCAATTCTAGGTGTTCCTCTGCTTCTTTTAGCAAGTTCTAAACTAGCATCATCGCTAATATCATAATCTAAAATTTTTGCAGACCTTTTAATAATTTTTGATAATTCGCTATTGTTGTACATTTCAAGTCTGCAAACAACACCAAACCTATCTCTAAGAGGTCCTGTTAGCATACCAGCTTTTGTGGTTGCACCTATTAAAGTGAATGGTTGAAGTTTTAAGCGCATAGTTCTTGCGCTAGGGCCTTTACCTAAAATAAAATCTAACGCATAGTCTTCAAGTGCTGGATATAAAATTTCTTCAACTGCCCTCGATAGCCTATGAATCTCATCAATAAATAAAACATCACCTTTGTTTAGGTTGGTAAGAATACTTGCTAAATCAGCAACCTTCTCAATGGCAGGCCCACTTGTAATTTTAATAGAACTGCCCAACTCGTTTGCAATAATGTGAGATAATGTTGTTTTTCCAAGACCTGGTGGGCCATATAGTAAAACGTGATCCAAAGCATCTCCACGTTTTTTAGCCGCAGTAATATAAACTTTTAAATTTTCCTTAACTTTAGTTTGCCCAACAAAATCATCCATTGATGATGGGCGAAGCGTGCTCTCAACATCAACATCTTCTAATTCTTTTGTGCTCGTTATAATTCTTTCATCTTCCATAAAAAATTACCTATTCATATTTTTAAGTGATTTTGCAACAATATCTTCAGTTGTGTCACCTTGAACATAAACCGTATTAACCAATTTCAAAGCTTCCATTTTGCTTAAACCCATAGTTGACAACAAAACAACAGCATCATCAACATCTGAGTTGCTTTCTAAATTTGCGTTTTGAGTTAAAGATAAAAACGACAAATCAACGTTTGAAATGCTACTTTTTAATTCAAGAATAATTCTTTCTGCGGTTTTTTTGCCCACACCTTTAATTTTAGCAATCTGAGTTGGATCACCAAATGAAATTGCAGTTAATAAATCGTTAACTGAAATTCCGGAAAGTATTGCAATTGCTGTTTTTGCACCAACACCAGAAACATTTAATAAGTTTAAAAACATCTCCTTTTCATTCATTGAAGAAAAGCCGAACAACATCATAGCATCTTCTCTTACATGAAGATACGTATATATTTTAGCAAACTCTCCAATTGCACCAATAGAAGCAATGGTTGAGGTTGTTGCAAAAATTTCATAGCCAACCCCATTACAATCAATAATTATTTTTGAATCTGATTTTGAATCAATTTTACCTGAAATAAATGCATACATAGTTTTCTCCATTTTTTTATTTGATATCGGTGTTACTTAAAAATGTATTAGTTTCGCTATGACACAAAGCAACAGCTATAGCATCAGCAGCATCATCTGGTTTTGGAATAACTTTTAAATTTAATATTGCTTTAACCATATATTGAACTTGTTTTTTTTCAGCCCTACCATTGCCGGTTAATGCCTGTTTTATTTGAAGCGGTGTGTATTCATACAAATTTTTCACAAATTGTTTACAAGCAAGCAAAGTTACACCCCTTGCTTCAGCAACGATTATAGCAGTTTTTTGATTGTTTTGAAAAAAAAGTTCCTCAATTGCAACAGCATCAGGTTGATATTTTTTTATAAGTTCAACAACACCCAAATAAACTTTTTCAAGCCTATCAGGTAACCTTTCATCTTTATGTGTTGTGATAACGCCATAATCAATAATTCGCGTTAAGTTTTTATTTTTTTCAATAACGCCATAACCTACTATAGCAATTCCCGGATCAATACCTAATATAATCAAAATGGCACCTTCTTAGTTTAATATAACTATATAATTATTATATAAACTTAAATTAAAGTCAAACAAAAATAAATGAAAACAAAAAACGAAAATATAAATACTTTCGTTTTTATAAATTACTCTTCTTCAAAATTATCAACATTATGATAAACTTCTTGAACATCATCGTTATCTTCAAGCATTGCAATTAATTTTCCGAATGAATTAAGTTTATCTTCTGGAACAGAAATATAGTTTTGAGGAACCAAATCTAATTCTTCAGAAACTGTTGGAATGTTGTTTAATCTAAAATATTCTTTAACTTGTTCAAATGTTTCAGGAGTGGTAGAAATTTTAAAACAATCATCAAATATTTCAACATCTTCGGCGCCCGCTTCAAGCCCGTGCATCATCATATCATCATCAGAAATTCCAATACCTTTCTCAACGATTATTATTCCCATTCTATTAAACAAATAAGAAACGCAACCCGTTGAACCAAGATTTCCGCCAAATTTATCAAAAGCATGGCGAACATCACTTGCTGTTCTGTTTTTGTTATCTGTTAAGCAA
>CAKVOF010000010.1 GCA_934778125.1 uncultured Clostridia bacterium | reverse complement strand
TGTTTGTGCAAAGTTGATTGATATTTATCTCTTGAAAATCTGTCAAATTTATATACAAGAACATACTCCCACTTTTTATTAAAGCTGTCTTTAATCATTCGTTGGAAGTCTGGGCGATTATCATTTGTGCCGGTCATGGCCCTGTCAATATATTCAGCGACAATTTCATAGCCATTCTTTTCAGCATACTCTTTGCAAACTCTTAATTGCCCATCAATGCTTTGTTCGGTCTGACTATCACTAGAATATCTTGCATATATAACAGCTTTTTTCATAATTAGCTCCTTTTTTGTTTTAATATGTTTTTGTAATATTCAACCCACTCAGCATAATTTCTAATATTTGGATTTAATTGATTTTTAAACTCATCTTTGATTTTATCTTCTAATATGGATTTAGCTAAAGCATCTATTATAGCATCGCAATTGCAAATGAATGAACTTTCTTGGGACATTCTTCGTCCATAACTATCAATATTATCTTGAGGATCTCTTATTTTTACGAATTTCCAAACATTTGGATCTTTTATAATTTCATCCATATATTTTTGACCATTGTAAATATCCATAGTTTGCTTGAACTTGTTTAAGTTTTCAATTTTATTTAATTTATCAAAATCATTTTGTGATGATACTATATCGTTTAAAAAATTTATCATAACATTTATATCGTTTTGCATAAAAATTCTCCTTTCTTGCATTATACCGCTATAAAAATATTTTTGCAATAATTTATTCGCAATCTCAAATATTTTGTTGCAAAAATAATATAAATATAGTAAACTTATATCATAAATTTGTTAGAGGTTATTACTATGAGTATTTCATACAAAAAACTTTGGAAACTATTAATTGATAAAGATATGGCAAAAACTCAATTAAGAGAAAGAGCAGATATAGCAACATCCACACTTGCAAAATTAAGTAAAGATGAACAAGTAAGCATGGATGTTCTTTTGCGTATTTGCAAAACTCTTGATTGTGGTCTTGACGATGTTGTGGAATTGAAAAAGGAGGAAGAATAATATGTCTATATTAAAAGAAAACTCTCTACCTGAATTCTATAAATCATTAGAATCTGAATTTAAAGTTAATTATCCTATTAATGAAAGAGCAACCTATACTAGCGACATGAATTTTTCTAATGACCTTGATACTTCATTTCAACGTTGGTTTAGATATAAAGAAGGCTTTTCTATTGAAATGGTTAAAGGTTTGATAAATAAATATAATCAAAATAAAATTGGGATAATAATGGACCCTTTCATGGGTAGTGGTAGCACATTGATAGCAGCAAATCAATTGGGATTAAAAGGATGTGGTTTTGAAGTTAATCCATTCTCTTATTTCTTAACATCTTGTAAATTAGAAAACTATACAAAAGAGGATATTGAATTATTTAATGAATCTTTTAATAAATTATTAAAGGTAGATGCTTTAAAATATAATTATACATTACCAGAATTATCTTTTAGCAGTAAAGTATTTCCGAAAGATATTGAATCTTACTATATGGGATTGTGGTCTTATATAAATAAATGTGAAACCAATCAAAAAATAGCCAATCTCCTTAAACTTGGTTGGCTTTCAATTTTGGAAAAAGTTTCTAACTATAAAAAGGCTGGAAATGGCTTAAAAATAAAAAAATATAAAAAGCCACAAATCTTAACAGTAAAAAGTATTAAAGAACTGTTAAATATGGAATATAAACAAATATATCAAGATTTAGTTGAAAGAAATTATAATAGTATTAACACAATCTATAACACATCTTGCTTGGAGATAAACAAAAAAATAAAACCTAATAGTATAAGTGGTTGCATTTTCTCTCCACCATACGCGAATTGTTTTGACTATACAGAAATATACAAGCTCGAACTATGGTTTGGCGAATTTGTTAAAAATTATTCCGATTTAAAACAATTAAAAAAATCTTCATTAAGGTCTAATTTGACAGGAGATTTATCAAAGCTAGACAATTTTATTACAATTAGTGAGATTGATTATTTATTAAAATTATTAGATGCCGATTCGTTATGGGATAAAAAAATACCAACTATGCTTAAATTATATTTTAGTGATATGTTTAATGTAATTAAGCAATGTTATGAAGTATTAGAAAGTAATGGTTTTTGTTGTATTGTTGTTGGCAACTCATCTTATGGCAATATTGTATTCCCCACAGATTTACTACTTGCTAAATTTGCAAAAAGTATCGGATTTGAGATAGATACAATAAATGTAGGAAGATATATAATTACAAGTTCACAACAATATGAAAAAACTATAACCTATAAGAATTATTTAAGGGAAAGCATTATATGTTTAAAGAAAATATAGAAATTGAAGTTGACAATTTACCCAAAGACGTAAATGAAAAAACTTTTATCATAAACCAAGCAAATCCCAACAAATATACTCATTCATATTTTAAATATCCATGTAAATTTATTCCAGAAATTCCTAAATGGGCAATATTAAATTTTTCTAAACCAGGAGACTTTGTATTAGACCCATTTGCAGGAAGTGGGACAACATTATTAGAGAGTATACTAAATGATAGAGTTGGTTTGGGAACAGAAATAGACCAAGTTGCACAATTATTAATTAAAACAAAAACAACAAAATTAACCAATTCAGAATTACTAGAAACAGAACAACATTATAATTATATAGTTAATTTTGTTGCTGATAAAAAAAGTCCATATATAACACCTAAAATTAACAATATTGACCATTGGTATAATGAAACAAATAAAATACAATTAGGGAAAATTCTGTATTACATTAACAACATAGAGAATTCAAATATCAAAAACTTTTTACTTACTTGTTTTGTATCAATTATAAAAAAAGCATCAAATGCTGACGATGTGTCTCCTAAACCCTACGTCTCAACAAAAATAAAGAAAAAGGTTAATCTTGCAATAGATGAATTTTCTGCTATATATAAAAAATATATTAAAGAAATGAACGAGTTTTCAAATTTAAATATAAAACATCATGCAGAAATAATTAATGGTGATGCCTTGACTTTTTCCACTAATAAACAAATTGATTTAGCTATTACTTCTCCACCATATATTAACGCTTTTGATTATGTTAGGACTATGAGATTAGAAAATTTATGGTTGGATACAAATACTGAAGAATCTTTAAAAGAAACAAAAAAACAATATGTAGGAACAGAAAGCATAAAAACTCAACTAGAATTAGAGGATTTATCAATTTTAAATTATAGTAATTTATTAAAAGAATATTATATTGTAATAATTCAAAAAGATAAAAAACGAGCTTGTGTTGTAAAAAAATTCTTTGCGGATATGTTGATAAATTTGAGGAATATTTATTCCTCTCTAAAAGAAAATGGTAAATATGTTATTGTAATTGGTAACAGCACAATAAGACAAGTTGAAATTGAAAGTTGGAAAGTCTTGAAAGAAATTGCTCAAAAGATAGGATTCAAATACGAAGGAGCTTTTAGATATAAAATAAAAAATCCATATATTAGAATACCTAGAAAAAATAGAGGCGGACAAGTAATATACGATTATGTTTTAATACTATGTAAGGAGAAAGAAAATGGCACAAAGAGATAGGTCAAAGGAATTTTGGTTAATACCTAAAAGAGTGAGTTTACACCAAACTATATGTTTAATAGATGGAATAGTTGAAAGAAACTATAATAAAACGTCTTGGAATCCACAAAAACAGAATAATTTAGGTGTAAACTTAAAAAAATGGGGAGCAACAAAAGATGGTAAGAATGTTTCTCCACAGTCAATCAGAACATTAACTGCATCATTGCCGCAATATTTAGGCTTCGTCTATATTAACACAAACACTACACCCAATACTATTTGTATTACCCCCATGGGAGAAAAATTATTAAATTATCATAAACCTAATCTTGTAAAAATTCCAAATTTGATTTTAGGAAAAGATAATATTATTACCGAATCTGAAATAGTATTACAACAAATGACAAAACTTCAAATAACAAACCCTGTAATCTTAAAAGACTGTGAAAATGTTTTTGTATTCCCTTTTAGATTAACTCTAAAATTAATAAAATCGCTAGGATATTTAGACAGAGAAGAAATTGCATATTTCCTTTTCAAAACAAAAGATGAGTCTGAACTCGAATTAAGAATACAAGAAATAATTAATTTTAGAAAATTATCAATAGAAGAAAGAAGTTCTTTAATCAATAAATTTAGAAATACACATTTAGGGAATATTTCTTTAGTTCAAGCGCCATCTTCAGCATATTACGAAAATCTTTGCTTAACAACAGGAATTGTTGAACTGATAAAAATCACTCCGACAAATCGCAATTCAAACATTAATGCAATTCGAATTAAAAAAGAATATTCTGAATTTGTTGACAAGTTATTGGCTGTAAATAGCAATGTTGAAACATTTGATTTTAAAGATGATTTAGATTTGTGGGTTGAATATATAGGTTGTGAAGAACATACAAAACCACCCTTTGAAATAATCTTTAAAAATTTTCTTAATGAAGATTGTTTAATAGAAATAAAAGATACAAATAAATCGCTCTATATTGATATGATAGAATATAAAAATCAGATTGCAATCCCTGTATTTGATAACGTAAAATATCGAATAATTTGTTCAAGTTGCGATACTGGCAAAACAATATATTCTAAAGAATTTACATTTGATTATAAGCAAAGACCTATTGAATTAACTAATGGTCAAACATCAACAAATCAACAAGTTGACCAAACAGCTGAAGAATTGGCTAAAAGAATTATTGAACATTCAAACTCTCAAAACTTTGACTCAATAATGCTCAAAAAATTACAAGCTCTGAATAAATGTTTTAAGATTGATAAACTTCAAGATAAAAATTTAAGGGGTGCTCATTATGAATACTTATTCTTTAAATTATTATCAATTCTTAAAAATAAAAATATTATAGATGATGTTTTTTGGAATGGTAAAATAGGTAAGTTCGGTTTACCTGTACCTGCTCCAGGTGGAAAAACTGGAACTCCTGATATTATATTTAAAATTGATGATTTTACATATATTTTAGAACTAACAACAATAAAATCAAAATCTCAACAATTTTCTGCAGAACTAGCTTCAGTTCCTGACCATATAAGACTATTTGATGGAGAAAATGTTACTGGGATATTTGTAGCTCCAATTATTCATGAAAGAAATACAAATGCTATGAATTCTGTTTTAAGTTCATACAATAAAAAATTACATTGTCTCACTGATGATGAGTTATTAAAAATTTTACTTACACAAGACAGAACAATAATAAAAAATGCTTTAAAATAAAATATGTTTTAATAAGCAGGATAAGGAAATTGGCTCAAAATCGATTTTTGAACTCCAAAAAATCCCATTTTATCGGGCTTTTAGGCGACTCACACCCAAAATATAAAAGAGTCGATTTTGAGTCTATTTCCCCAAGGCTTAAACCAAGTGTGAAACCCACTTGTTTTTTGTTAAAAATATAGTAATTATTATTCATTTATGCTATAATAAATTTGGACTTCATAATTGAAGTCTGGATTGAAATTGGTATCACTGCTAACGAGTTTTTATATGAAAATATAAATGCTTATGACTGATACCAAAACAAAATGTTTTGTTGATTGTGAAGATATCAAAGAGAACACAGCCAAATTTAATTTTGAAGATAATACCTTAAAATTAGGTAAAGTAAGTTTGTCAAATCAGCAACTTAAACGAATAAGTTTAATGTTTGCAACTGACTTAAAAAACTTTGCCGATACCTTTGGCAACTCTCAAAATCTTAACGCAAAAGAAGTATATTCTCACTTGCAAAACAATCAATAAAGCATAGAAGGAAGAAGTTGAAAAATACTTCTTCTTCTTTTTTTTATTAGAGGTCTTTCATTTATTTACAAAATATTGTATAATAATTTTGTAAATTAAGGAGAACTACTATGGATTTTAATTATTATGTGAAATACTTTTCAATGCTTGAAGAAAGACTTGTAAATATTGAAAAATATATTGCTTTTGAAGAAGAAAATTTAGATGTTTTTTCAATTGAGTGTGCGAGTATTATAAATGATTGTTGTGGTTTAATAAATGGTTTCTGTTTTGAGTTATGCCAATCCGCAAATCCAACTGAAACAAGATTTGAAATGAAAGAATACAAAGATTATATTTTCAACAACTTTCAAAAGGAAGAGTTGGTCTATTGTGGAAAGTTCATTTTACAACCTTGGGAAAAATTAACAACTAATTCAATAAGTGACATATCATCAAATCCTCTTTGGTGGAATGACTATAACAGCATAAAACATTCAGGCAAACCTAATTTCATCAAAGCAACACTAAGAACTGCAATTTCTTGTATGGCAGGTATGTTTGATTTGCTTGTTATGTATGATTATAAAAGACTTGGAGATAAAATGTGTAATTGGAAAGGATTTTTTGCTGATGCTGGTAATTATAGAAAATATGTAAGTTGGGAGTGTTAAGATGTGCTTTATTGATGTTTTACAATATATTATCATGCCAATTGTATCTGCCATTGTAGGTGGGCTTTTAACATTCTTGGGTGTGCGTTATACAATAAAGCATGAACAAATAAAAAACGATAAAAATGAAAAATTGTTAAATAAACCATACTTAAAAATATCTAATCAAAAAGGTATAGAAACTATATATTCCGATTATATTAAACATACTTTTGATGAAGACAATATTGATTTTGACAAAACAAACCATTACTATTCATATAAAATAAACACTATATTTTTAATGAATAGCTCTAATGGTGATTGTATTTTAAAAGAGCTTATTATTGATGATAACAAATATTCATTAAATAACATACTGCTTCTTAAAAACGAATCAATAAATATCATAACAACACACAACACATACATTAATGCCAAAAATAAAATTAATAAAATCTACATAAGAGCAACTGACGTATTGGGGAATAATTATTTTTATAACTGTCTGTTTAAAATGGAATATGAAGGATTGCCAGCAGAAGTTGAATATGAAAATGGTAACAAATTAAAAGTCCATATGATAAAATATACTATAACAAATATTTCCTTGCCCCAATCGGAAAACGAATTTTAATCCACCTATCTCCAACAAACACTTTAAAGTTAGAATTGGATAGCGTTGGCTCCGCCATTAGCAATCGCATTCGAGCACTATTGTTGGAGTGCGATTTTCTATTTCTGTATCAAAGGTGTTGCAGGATTTGTTGCAAAAAGATAACTTATGTGTTATGTTAAAATAATAACATAAAAAATAAGGGGTGTGATTATGATTATTAGAACAATTAATAGTTCGGATTTTCAAAATGTTGCTGATATGATTGCGAGATCGGTTAGCAATTCGGCTTTTACGCAATTTTATCCAAAACAATCAATCGAATATATTAAAGAATCTTTAGATGCGGAAGGCGTTAAGAAAAGAGCATCTTGGACTCACTTTTATGTTATTGAAGAAAACAAAAAAATTATTGCTTGTGGATCTATTGGTCCATATTACGATAGCAAAACCGAAAGCTCATTATTTACAATATTTGTTGATAGCGAATATCAAGGTAAAGGTTATGGAAGAAAAATTATAGAAACGCTAGAGCAAGACGAATATTTTTTAAGAGCTGAAAGGATTGAAATTCCTGCAAGTATGTCAGCAATTCCTTTTTATAGAAAAATGGGATACGAACATAAAAATGGTGAATTGATATTTCACGATGGACATTTCGCATTAGAAAAATTTAATAAACCTACTAAAAATTGTTAGAATGCGATCTTCACCATTCCGCCAAGCAAACAAAAAGAAAAGCAATATAATGCTTTTCTTTTTATTTATAGTAAAATTAAACCTTTTGGTTCATAGACATTTGCCAAAGCGAATTATATTGCTACGCAATGATATTTTTGCTAACGCAATAATGAAAGTTCAATTTATATTATAAAGTTTCAATTTTATATTATTAAAGGTTAATTTATATCATTATGAATAAAATAAGTAATATCATCAATCAAAGGTTAATATCATTGGTGGAATGCTAATATTATTATAATTTATTTTGTTAAAAAATATATTTATGATATAGTTAAATTATAAAAAAATTTTTTATTAGAGAAAAATCAAAAAGTTTGCTATAAAAATTAAAAATTTATGTGATGGAATAAAGGGTTCATCAAGTAAACAAATAAACTTTAAAGTTATAAATTTATTGATAGAATTATAAAAATCGAAAGCTAAAATTGAAAAGGAAAAACAAAATGAAAAAAACATTAAATTTGTGTGTTTTAATATTATTTATGGCGATTTTGTTTTTTGGTTGCGGAGAAAAAACTAAAATAAACAGCTTAAATATTAACTTTGATTTTGTGATTAATGATACATTGGAAGATGGTAAAGGAGAAGCTGTTAAGGTTATAATTCTTGCAGGGCAGTCAAACGCCACAGGGGTTGCCCACACAGAAATTCTCAAAGAAAAAGTTTCTAAGGAAAAGTATGATAAATATGTTTTGGGGCAAAACAATGTGTTTATTAATTATAATACTGAAAATGGATTAAACAAGTCAGATGGCTTTGTGCATACGAATGTGGAGTCATACAATATCTTTGGTCCAGAAATTGGGCTTAGTGAGCGACTAGGGGAAGAAAAAGAAAATTATTTTATTATTAAATATTCTTATGGTGGAAGCAATTTATATGAGCACTGGAAAAAGGAAAATAAATGCTTATATAAAGGTTTGGTAAACTACACAAATAAATCTATGCAATATTTAAAAAGTAAAAACTATAAACCACAAATTGTGGCAATGTGTTGGATGCAAGGTGAAAGCGATGCTTTTGGGAAAACTTCAACAAAATACTATGCCAACACAAGAAATTTTGTTAATTCGATTAGGCAAGAGTTTGGAAATATTAAATGGATAGATGCGGGTATTAGTGATAGTCCTTATTGGAAAGAATATAAAACAATAAATGATTGCAAATTAAAATTTAGTAAACTTTCGAAAAATAACTATTTTATAGATACAATTGCAGAGGGGTTAACATATTCTTTAGAGCCAAAAGAAAATCCAGACCTTGCTCATTATGATGCTTTATCTCAAATAAAGTTAGGGAATTTGTTTGCAGAAGCTATTCTCAACTAGAAAATGTTAGTTGAAAATTAGATAAATAGGCGGATATGGTTTAAGGCTCTATTGTGTTAATCAATATCATAAAATTGTTATATAGAACTATCTCAAAATAAAGGGAGTTTGAGGTAGCATTAAGCAAATAATATTCGAAAAAATACGCACCCAATGATTATGAAGTGAACTTCCTAAAGTTTTCTAACTTTGGAATGCACCTCACCATTGAGATGTGTGTTTTTTATTATGAATGATTTGTAGTTTTTAAAAAGTGTGATAAAATAAATAAAAACACCAAAAGATATATTTAGGCAATCGAAAAGCAAAAAAAAGGAACAAAAGGAATATAAAATATGAAAGATTTGTTTTCAACGGCAGAATATTTTGAAAAATTAGATAAGTATTGGCGTGCAACCAATTATTTATCGGTAGCACAACTTTATTTAATGCAAAACCCATTAATGAGAGACCACGAACTAAGCCTAAGCGATATTAAAAAGAAACTTGTGGGGCATTGGGGAACGGTTCCAGGGCAAAATTTTATTTATGCACATTGTAATCGAATAATAACAAAAAACAATCAAGATATGATTTTTATTTCAGGGCCGGGGCACGGTGGAAATTTTTTAACGGCGAATAGTTATTTAGAAGGTGTTTATTCGGAAGTATACCCAGAAATTGCACAAAACAAAGAAGGAATGACAAAACTTTGCAAGCAGTTTTCTTTTCCGGGTGGAATTGGTTCGCATTGTGTTCCAGAAACGCCAGGCTCAATCCACGAAGGTGGAGAACTAGGCTATTCGCTAGCGCATTCGTTTGGGGCAGTGCTAGACAATCCAAATTTAATAGCGGTAACAGTTGTTGGAGATGGTGAAGCAGAAACGGGGCCACTTGCAACATCGTGGTTTGGGTGCAAGTTTATAAATCCAAAAACCGATGGAGTGGTTTTGCCGGTGTTGCATTTAAACGGTTATAAAATTTCAAATCCAACGGTTTTATCGCGTTTAAGCAAAAAAGAGTTGAAAGCGTTGTTCGATGGTTACGGCTATAAACCTTATTTTGTGGAAGGTGACCAACCAATAGAAATGCATATTGCTATGGCCAAAGCATTAGATAACTGCATAAATGATATCTTTGCAATAAAAAAAGCAAAACAACTTTCAAAAATAAAATTTCCTATGATAATATTGCGAACTCCAAAAGGTTGGACTTGTCCAAAAATTGTTGATGGCGAGAAAGTTGAAGGAACATTCCGGGCGCATCAAGTTCCATTACAAATAAATACGCAATCCGATTTAGAAGTTTTAAAAAGGTGGCTAGAAAGTTACAAACCAAACGAACTTTTCGACCAAAACTACAAACTAAAAGGTGAAATTTCGAGTATTTTACCGAAAGGTGATAAACGAATGACCGCATCGCCATATGCAAATGGTGGGATTTTATTAAAGGAGTTAAAAACGCCTTCAATTGATAAATATGCGGTTAAGTTCAATGGACACGGTACGGTAAAAGCACAAGATATGCTAGAGTTAGGCGCATACATTAGGGATTTGTTTGTGTTGAATAAAAACAACAAGAACTATCGAATATTCAGCCCAGATGAAGCTATGAGTAATCGTTTATATAAAGTATTTGAAGTTGAAAATCGTGCGTTTGGTGCAAAAATACTCAAAAACGATGAAAAATTATCGAATCAAGGTAGAATCCACGATGCTTTTCTTTCCGAACACTTATGTGAAGGAATGTTGGAAGGCTATTTGTTAACGGGTAGGCACGGAATGTTTGATAGTTACGAGGCGTTTATACGTGTGGTTGATAGTATGGTTGCACAACATGCGAAATGGCTAAAAGTTTGTAATGAAATTGAGTGGAGGAAACCAATATCATCTTTAAATTTAATTCTAACGAGTAATGTTTGGCAACAAGATCACAACGGATTCACACACCAAGACCCAGGATTTTTAGACCATATTGTTAGCAAAAAGGCAGATATTGTGCGTGTTTATTTGCCAGCCGATGCAAACTGCTTACTTTCTTGTTACGACCACTGTGCGAAAAGCAAAAACTATGTTAACACAATTGTTGCTTCCAAGCATCCAAGATGGCAATGGCTTTCAATGGAAGAAGCAAAACAACATTGTGCAAAAGGTGTTGGAGAGTGGGTGTGGGCTGGAATGAATAACACTGCAAATCCAGATATCGTGATGGTATCTTGCGGAGATACGGCAACGGTTGAAACACTAGCAGCGGTGTCGATTCTTAAAAAATTACTGCCAAAACTGAACCTAAAATTTGTGAATGTGGTTGACCTTATGAAACTTGTTTCAAATAAGGCGCACCCACATGGTTTAACCGATAGTGAATACAACAGTATTTTTACTCAAAACAAACCCATAATTTTTAATTTCCACGGTTATCCAACTCTAATTCATCAACTCACATATAATCGTTTAAACCGAAACATACACGTTTCAGGCTACCAAGAAGAAGGAACAATCACAACATCGTTCGATATGTGTGCTCTAAATAAAACAGATAGATATAATTTGATTTTAAAAGCAATAAAATACATTGACTTGCCAAAAGAAAAGGAGCAAGAAATAACGCAGTTTGCCAAATTGAAATTAAAAGAAAATAGCGAGTATATAAGAAAATATGGCGTTGATATGCCAGAAATTGCAAATTGGAACTGGAATTCTTAAAGTGTTTTAAAAACAAAACAGTTAAGAAACAAAATTTTACCCAAAGCATTTGCAAGAATTGTTAGGTGTTCCAATGCTTCTGTTGCGCTTGGCGCAAGAAGTCATTTTTTAAAAAAATATAAAAACGGTCGTGTTAAATTTCCAAAGAAGAAGCAGGACAACTATGTTAAATTATTTGGCAACCTGTTAAAAAAAGCATAGCTACTTAGTTAAGCTATGCTTTTTTAAAATGGTGTTCCCAGACGGACTCGAACCGCCGACTAGCCCTTAGGAGGGGCTTGTAATATCCACTTTACTATGGGAACAAATACGATGAAGCTATGAGAAATTGGTAAGTTTTATGGAAACAAATAGGAGAATTTTTAATAGTGCTTTGCGAAAATAACGAGAGCACCCACTGTTTTTTACTTGCTTTAGAGGTAGATAAAACATACTATAATTTTAGAATGGTTTCATCGAGGCTTAGGTTGAAAAAATATATGAGATTTTAATATTCGAATTGTTATGGTTATAGTTTTTGTTAAATTGTGAGAAGAAGAGTGTGTTTTTAAAACAATAGGGTTTATTAGTGGCGCACAAAAATCACACAAACTCTTTCGTTTATCTTATTAAAGTGAAAAACTAGTAAGCAAGTTTTAAAATCTAACAATTTGTAGAACAATTCTTTGCGGATAGTAGTGTTGTTTTGCAAAGTTTAACTGGTAAATCCAGTCGTTTTTATGATTTGAGTTGGCTAAAAATTGCAACTATTGGAATATAACACACTTTGATGGGGAATGTCAATATTTTATTCGTTTTTGTGCTTAAATTGATTGTTGGGTATTGATAACTTTGATATAATCGGCAAAGAATCGTTAAGGTTATTAACTTAAACATAATTTATTAACAATTATAGTAAATTAGATAGAGAGAAAATTGGTGTGAAAGTTAAAGTTAACTGAAAAGTTTAAAATGGTTTTAAAATATGGTATGGCATATGAAATGGTTTGGGGTGAAGTGCAATTTTAATAAAGGAATGAAAATAAATAGGGGAAATTATGCGAGCGAATGTGATAACATTAACTCGTTGATAAGTTTTTTGGATCGTGTGTTAAAAAAAGGCGAGTTTTTAAAATTACCCAAAAATATTATTTTAGCATATTTTCATAAAGTTAGCGAAAAATTTAATTGTGAAATCGCTAGCAAAAAAAATAGTAAAAGAAGTTTAAAAAACATTTATGAAAAAAAGGTGTTGATTGAAAAGGCAATTAAAGTTTTGAAAGAAACTCAAGATGATGATTATGTGAAAGTTTTAGGTGTGTTTTGGAGTGAAAATTTAAAAATTTCTAAATCCGATTATATTAAGAAATTTGAATATCGATTAATCAATTATATGTCTGAGTTTGATTTTGAAAAATCATGTGAAGGCAATGTTTATAGCAAAAAACATTGTGAAAGGTTGTATGATAATGCAATTAAAAACTTTGATTTAAATATGCGTTTTTTTTCAACGCTAGATAAGAATGAGTTTGAAAATGAACTTTGTAATTTTTTAAAAAACAACCCGCAGTTTGAAAGGGTTTATGATTTAAACGAATGTATGTTTGATGCGGGTTACTATATTATGGTTTTAGATGAATTTAAGCAAGCATACATAGGAACATCAAGTGCAATTGGAAAACGTATTATTTCTCATTGGTCAAAAAAGAAACATCTTGATAGGCTTGTTTTTCCAAACTCAGCGTGGCAAAGTTCAGTGCTGTCGATTGATGCGTTTTGTGCGATGGATACAACAAGGATATATTGCTACAAAACGCCAAACACATATTCATATGAAAACGACTTTATAAGTCAGTTTAATAAAAAGTTTTTGTGTAATCGTGTTAGTGGTGGCAGGTTGGATTTGATTGAAGAGGTTGAAATTAAAACTAAAAAATTAGAGTGAGTGGGTTGGAAAGAGGGGAGTTCCCCAATTTCAAGCGTATGCTTGAAATTATGCGTGGGCTCCGCCACGCATTGCAAAACTGCGTTTTGCGGGGAACTCCCCACCTCCAAACCCGCTTTCAAACAATCGGTTATTTCGAAAGTTTATACCTAAGATTGTTTTAACTTTCGCATATTTAATTACCCGCCATATCCAAACACTTTAAGCATAACAAATCAAGTAAAATGCTTGCACGAGTATACATAACTATATGATATCAAAGTGTTTAGAACTTAAAATGCTCAGTTGATATTTAACAGCATAAGAAAATTTCCTTATGAATTTTTGCTAACTCACACTTTTTCAATTGTGCCACACGCAATCCTTGCTCCAGAGTTGCCCGATGGTTGCGTTGTGAAATCATCTGGATTTTCGTGAATTATAATCGATTTTCCAATTATTTCGTTTATAGAAAATCGATTTGTTGCAAAAACTAAAAAAGCATTTTCATTGCTTGAAAATAGTGGTGGTAAGTCGCCCTTGTGATTTGGGTGAGAACCAGCTCCTAAATGCTTGCCAGCCGATGTGAAATCACTATCGCATAATCCATTTTCGTGAATATGAAATCCAAAAATATTGGTTTTTGTTATAGGCAAATTGCTAATTGAACCCACCAACACAACCTCGTTTCCAAAATCAAAGAAATCAATTATTCCTGCCAAATCGTTGAATCCATCTCTGCCTTTAATCAAACATTTTGCACTAGGCTTTGAGTTAACTAACTTTTGCAATAAACTTTTATTTACGCTATTATTAAACATAAAATCTCCTGAATTCTATAATTTTGTTTGCTAAAAAAATATGTAATTGTTAACATATCTAAAAAGACATTAAAACATATGACAAACAATCTATTAAAGGTGATTTATTTTTCAGTCTAAAAAGATGAGGGTGATTTTATGGAAAAAGAAAAAAGTAATCGTGAGGTTAAATTAAAAAAAATACTTGAGTACTTAATGCCGGCGATTTTAACTATAGCAATATTTTTATTTGCTATGATTATAAAAGGCATAGTACCTTTTGGCAATAAATCATTATCATATATCGACTATAACGCAGGGCTTGTTCCATCGTATACAGGGTTGTGGGATTGGTTGCATGGAAAAGCAAGTTTTAGAGTGAGTTTTAATCTAGGTGCTGGCGGTGCTTTATATGCAAGCTATATTTTAAATAGTTTTCTATCTCCAATTAGTTGGTTAATCGCCATATTTCCAAGAACACAGATAATGTTTGGAATTGCGTTTTTAATTATCTTGAAGTTGGCTTTAATGGCAACAATCGCATATCTATGCTTCAAAAAGTTTTTCCCAAACATTAATAAATGGGTTTTGCTTTTATTTACAATGTGTTGGGTTTACTCAGGTTGGACAATTGTACATTTTACCAATGTTGGCTGGCTGGATTTGATGGTGTTGTTACCTATTTTACTACTTTCTGCCAAAAAGTTAATAGATGATGGTAAATGCTTTTGGTTTATTGTCATTCTATCGTACTTATTGATATTGAGCTATTATATAACATATATGATTTTAGTTGGTGTTGTGGTTATGAGCACGGTATACTTTTTCACGATTGGAAAGAAAGAAACGAGAAAAAGAACGATTAGTTTATTGTTCTTTAGTATTATAATCAGCCTTCTAATAAGTTTCTTTGCATTTATTCCTTCTTGCATAACATCACTTCAAAGCCATAGGTTCACTGATTTAAATGCTAACCCTAAAAAAGAACTCATTCAAATGTTTTTTAGTAAATTTTCAACTTTAACTATGATAACTCTACCTCTTGTGTTTTTCGTGAAGTTGATCGCAACTTTAAAAAAGGATAAAGAAAATGTTTTGTTTTTCTTGTTGTCGTTCTGTTTGTGTGGGGTTGGATTAATTATAGAGCCAATTAATAAAATGTGGCACACTGGTTCATATTTTGGTTTTCCTTTTAGGTATAGTTTTATTTTAATTCTTATAATGATTTTTGGTTCATTATATTATTTAAATAAATATGTTTATTCTGCTGAACCTAAAAGTGATAAAAATAAAGGTTTAAAAAATGAATTAAATGCAAATGAAATTGAAAATAATAATTCAAACCAAGTGCTAAAGAAAAAGAGTAGCAAAAAAATTTGGGCTGATATTGGATTGATGGCAAGTGTTTTTGCTTTTATTGTGTCGGGTTTAGTGCTAGCTGGGGTGGGGGTTGAATCAACGCCCGGCAAAGAAATATTCTATTTTGCTTTTATATTTTATCTTTTAAATGCTTTTGGGTTTTATTATATTGTTGAATATTTGCTAAGAAATAAAAATAAAAAATTGCTTTTTGCAAAAATAAATGGTGGAGTCGGAATTTTTGTTTTGTGTTTTATTCAAATTATAACTTTTGCAATCGGCTATGTTGGAATGCCTTTTAAGAGTGTGCAAAATACTGCTCAAGTTTCAAATGCGTTTGAAATTAACACCTCTAATTTTGATAACGGTTTTAAATTAAAAGACGCTGATATGGAATACAATCCAAACTTTGCTTATTTCATAAATTACCCAACCACTCAAACGTGGATCCATATTTCAAGTGAAGAACAATATCAAATGCACCACGCGCTTGGTTATGCAAACTCTAACACAATCCTATATTCTTATGGTGGAACATATTTATCTGATGTGTTAGTTGGAAATAAATATATTGTTTCTAAAAAAGTTTTGAATCCTAATTATTTTAAGAAAATAGATGAAATCAAGTTTGTAAATGAGCAAACGCTAGAAAATGAAATAAAATATGTTTATGAGTTGAATTTTAAAATGATGCCAGCTTGGATTAGTGATGTTGATTTGAGTGCTGTTTTAGAAAAAGATGGCAACTTAATTGATAATCAAAATAAAATATATAAAGCGTTCTATGGGAAAACTGAAAATATAATGAATTCTATTCCGCTAGTTGTTGAAAAATTAGATGATAAGCTTTTAGTTAAATTTACAATAAGTGCTGATAATATTGGTAAAAACATCTACTTATTGTCAGAAACTAATAACATAATGACAAAAGTCAATAATAGTAAAGTTGTTATAAATAGTGGTTTTAATGATCTTGGTATAATGCAAGAAGGTGATGTTGTTGTTGAAATAAACAAGGCTGATAACGCTAAGTTATTTAACACGAAAAGTTTAAAAGAGATAGAAAGCATTGTTGCAAATTTCAAAGTGGCAAGTTTTGATGTGGAAACTTTTAAAGGAACTCATAATGCATATGCCTCAAATGCTAATGCGGTTGAAATTGAAGTAAAAAATTCAAAATTAAATGTAAAAGTTTCAAATTCCACAAATCAAAAATTTTTATTTGTTCCATATATTAACTTAAAAGATATGAAGGCGGTTGTTAATAACAAAAATGTTGATATACGCAATGCAATTTTTAATTATATGCAAATTGAAATTGAAAATGGTGAGTCGAACATTGAAATATCGTACACGCCTCAAAAATTAAAGCTTTGTGGATTGATTAGTTTGGTTGCTTTCTTAATTTTTGCAATATTCTCAATCTTAAATTACTTTTTCAAATTCAGTGAAAATAAAGTGGTGATATGGATAGGTGTTGGTGGTGCGTGCCTTATTTTGGGTGTTGTTGGGCTCTTAGTTTATGTTAAGCCTTTCTTTAGTACTTTTGTGATTTTGTTTTCCTGAATTTAAAGTGTTTAATGTGAAGGGATTAAATCAAAATAACTAATATAATATGAAAATTACCTTAATTGGAGAAGTTCATGAAAAAAGCAGAAGATAAAACAAACGCTATAAGATTGGCGGAACAAAAAAAATTAAATGTTTTAATTCACACATATTCGCCCGATCAAGCGATAAGCGGAATGGAAGTGGCGAGTGTGTTGGGGCAAGATCCAAATCGTGTTTTTAAAACGCTTGTAACTGTGGGGAAGTCGGGTGTGCACTATGTGTTTGTTGTGCCTGTGAATAAAGAGTTGGATTTAAAGAAAGGGGCAAGTGTGGTGAATGAAAAAAGCGTGGAAATGGTGAAATCAAAGGAGTTGCTTGAACTCACTGGCTATATTCATGGTGGTTGTTCACCAATTGGAATGAAAAAATTTTTTAAAACAACAATTGATGAAAGCGCTAAAAATTTTGACACTATTATATTCAGTGGTGGAAGAATTGGTCTTCAAATGGAAATGCCAATTTCTGAACTTGAAAAAATAATCACATTCACCCTTGCAAACATAACTCAAAGTTAACATAAATTAATGATGCAAAATTAAAACACGAATTTTAATAAACCCACTTCTATTCAAACGTTAAATTAACCTTGCTTAAAAAACTCAAACTTAATATAAGTTAATAAATTTATAGGATAAAAAGGCTTGTTTAAACGCAAGTTTTTTTTTGTTTAAATAAATGCTTTTATTTGAATAGATTATTTTATTTACGCCAATAATCAATTATGGAATATATTAAAGGAACGCCATATTTTGGTAGTAATAAGAGTAAACGCATAAAACAATATTCTTATTTAGATAAAGACATAAAATGTGATATTTTAATCATTGGTGGTGGAATTGATGGAGCGATAGCAAACTATTATTTATCTAAAAAATATAATGTTGCATTGGTTGATAAATCAAGATTGGGAATGGGTTGCACATCTTGTGCAACCGCACTTTTAGAGTATCAACTCGATAATTTTGCAAAAATTTTAGAAAGTTACCTATCGAAATCCGATATTTGTGATATTTATCATCTTGGGTTAAATTCGATTGAAAAACTTGAAGAGTTTGTGAAAATCAATGGCAATCATTGTTTTTTTAGCAATCGCCCAACATTCTTGTTTTCCACATCGGATTTTGATTTAACATCAATAAAAAATGAGTATTTGTTTAGAAAAGAAAATGGGTTTCCGTGCAATTTCATAACTAAAGAAAACAACCCATTTAATTTCGAACTTTCTTGCGGGTTATATGCTGAAAATGGAGGAGCAGAACTCGATCCATATCTTTTCACAAAGCAACTTATAGAATCATCCACAAATCAAAAAAATATCTTTGAAAACACTAAAATAAATAAGATTATAAAGAAAAACAACGAATATATTTGCGAAACAAGTTTCAAAAACACTATTACCGCTAAAAATGTGATTTTAGCAACGGGATTCAATTTTGACTTAGTGAAAAATAATAAACTTTGCACTAAATACACTTCATACACAATCGTAACAAATCCGCTCCCCGAGCTTAAGTGGTTTAATATGGCACTAATTCAAGATTCACTTTCGCCATATCACTATCTAAGATTTTTGCCAGATAACCGCATAATTTTTGGTGGGGAAGACACGATTCTTAAAAAATCAATAAGCCAAAAAACAGCACAAAAAAAATACGAAAAATTGCTTGCAACCCTAAGAAATCTTTTTCCAATATTTAAATCAAAAATTAAAGCAGAGTATAAATTCTGTGGGGCATTTGGCTCCACCAAAAACAATTTAGGTTTAATAGGAAAAGATGAGAAAGGGGTTATTTATTTTATAAGTTGCGGGGCGAATGGAATAATAAATGCGATGGCGGGTGTTGATATTCTCGATGATATTCTAAATGGCAAAACCAGCCGCTTTGAAAAGTTTTTCTCGCCCCAAAGATGAATTTGGATGATAACTTCACAACCGATATAAATTTATTGTAATTTTCATAAAATTAGTGTATACTTTATATAGTGCAACAAGGAGCATATATGAAAGAAGATTACAAAGTTTTAGTTAGAGTTGCCACAAATAGCGAGTTAGATAATATTGCCGATGGCTATGTTGATGGAATAGGCTCAGAAATAAATCAAACAACGAGCAATAGTTTCGATGAGTTTGATGCAAATCAAAATTACGCTTATTGCTATGCGCTTGATTTGCAAGCAGATAGCGTTGAGAATGCAAAAGAACAGCTAGAAGAAAGAAACTATGCTTTGCTTATGGAAGATGAAATGGGGGATAACATTAGAAGAATTTATGATCTTCAAAAACGCTATAACCCAGATGAATATGGTATAAATTGTGCAATTTTAACAAATGATGACTATGAAAAGGCTTTAGAAGATCAAAGTATTATAGAAGGTGAAGGTTACTATGAAGATGACCTAGAGCATAGTGCTGTGGAAGAAAAATTAGTTGTTCCAGAAGTTTTAACCGATGCCTATGATAATAATTCAACTTTGCAATTAGATGCAAATCAACTAGATTATCTTATTAGAAGCTATGATAATGATATGGAAATGTAAAAAATATGAAGTGATAACATAATTTATTATCATCCATTTTAAATGTATTAACCGTATAGTTTGTTTCTATTTAATTTATATTGCTAGAAAACACGTTTTATTTTGATAATCTTCTCATATTGACTTAATTAAATAAAAAGAGGTTGAAATGAACACAAAAGATAGAGTTTTAATAGCATCAACTAATCAAGGGAAAATTGATATATATAAGCAAGTGTTTGAGGAATTAGGTGTTGAAGTTTTAAGTTTAAACGATGTTAAAGTAAACGAAAAAGTTGAAGAGAACGGCAAAAACGAACTTGAAAATGCAATCATAAAAGCAAAAGAATATCATCGTTTAACAAACTTACCTGTGTTTGCAAATGATAGCGGGCTCGTTATTGATAAGTTCAAGGCGGAAGACCAACCACACGCACTTGTTCGAAGATTCCATGGAAAAGAACTAACCGACCAAGAACTTTTGAACGTGTATATCAAAAAACTAACCGAGGTTGGTGGAGAAAGTGAAGGGCACTATAATGTGGCACTAGCACTAATCGATAAAAATGGCAAACTCCACGCTCGCGAATTTCAACCTAAAAGATATTTTATTAATAAGCCAAGTAGCGTGATTAAAAAAGGAATTCCACTATCATCGCTTTCGTTTGATAAAGCATCTGGCAAATATTTAAGTGAGATGACACCCTTAGAGCGAAATAAATACGAAGCAGAATCAATGCAACAGCAAAAAGAATTTATAAAAGAAGTTTTTTGCAAATAGAATTATATAACAAATTATGATAAGAATTAAAAAATAAATAAACGAATTGAGGCGAAAGAATGATTTCATTTCAATGTGATAATAAGAAATTTAATTATAGGGTTGGAGCAATTATTATAAGTGCCAATAAAAAGAAAGTTCTTCTTCACACAATCAAAGGTTATAATTTTTATCTTCTGCCAGGTGGCAGAGTTGAATGGTTAGAGTTTAGTGATGATGCAATAAAACGAGAATTAAAAGAAGAAATAGCACTAGAAAATATTGAACTTAAAGTAAGATTGTTTTTAGAAAATGTGTTTACTTTTAACGGAATTGTTTACCATGAAATTTCTAATAACTTTGTTATTGAACTGAATGAAAATCATTCGTTCTTGGAACGAAACGATGATTTTTTTGGTATTGAGGGCAAAAAGTATATTTATAAATGGGTGGATATAGAAGATATAGAGAATTACAATATAAAACCTAAACAACTCTCAGAAGTAATTAAAAAATATAAGGAAAGCGTAGAGTTTATTAGAATAAACGAATTAAATTGATGTAAATAAAAAAACTGGTTAAAGTTTCATAGCCTTATTGGCGAGCTAAGATTTAAACCAGTTTTTTATTTTTATATCGCTTTATTAAATTTGAGATTTTTATATCAATAGAATTAAATCATTTTGATTTCTAATAACGCATAGTTTTGAAACTATTTATTTAGTGAATTTTCAAAATTTTATTTATTAAATAGTTAGTGCATAAGTTTTTAAAACTAAATCAATTTTCTCACACAACTGGTAAAGTTAAAGAAGAATCTTTAATAGCAAATGAAAGTTTTCCTTTAACATATTGGTTATAACCAGTGGCATCGTTGCCATCGCCAAGAGTTGGTGATGTTATGTTAAATATCACATCGTTGTTGCCTTGAATTTTAAAAGTAACTGAGTACTCGTGGCCAACGGCATATTCAATTGTGATAATTATTTTGTTGTCTTTAATTTTAAGATTTTCAAAAAATTGATAACTTTTGCATGTCATTCCGCTAACATAATCGTAGTCACTAATTCCTATATAAAAATCCGAGTTTTCATATTCAGGGTGGTATTTTAGAATATTTGTTGTGTCGAAAATAAGAGTTTCAGTCCATGTTTCAACTTCAATTGCATCGTCAACTGTTATTTTAAAAACAATTTTTCCTTTTTCCGATTGTTTATATGCGTTTCTAAAGTTAATCTCAATCCAACTATAACCTTTTTTAACCTTGCTAGTATCAATAGAAATATCAGCCCCAATAATATCAAAGCTAGATGATGTTATTCTTCCTTCAATTGAGATAGCATCTTTTGGAATTGCGTTTTCATTCGATGAAGAATAACTTTTGCCTAAGTAGCCCATACTGGTTGCATTTATAGGTGCATAAAGGTTAATTTTTCCAGAATTTGGAACTATAACTTTTGTGTTTGATTTATCAAACGAAACAAAAGGCTTTTCGCTATCATCACTTGCTAAAATTTCAACATAGTCTTCTAAAATTGCTGAAACCCTAACATCTTTTGCTGGCATAGAAAAAGAGAAAGTTCCATTGAAGTTTTTAGTTGCAGTTTCTTCGTTATATTGAACTGAAGCAACTCTTTTATCGATGTTATTAGATTTTGCGGTTATGATTATCTCTTCGGATTCTTTAGCACTTGTTTTGTTTAATGAAAGAGTGTATTGCGAGTTAGATTCAGTGGTGATTGAATATTTTGGAGTTGAAGGCAGTTCTTCACCACCGCCATTTCCACCACCTTTATTGTTATCTTTGCAACCCATAAGTGATATAGCGCAAACAGCGCATAAAACTAATGCTAATAAATATTTAAATTTTCCCATAAATTTATCTCCTTAATTAAAAATATATCATATATTTGAGTATATTCAAAGAAAAATCAAAACATATTCAAAATTAAAATGTTTGAATCAAATATAATAAATCCTTAATTCAACAAATATTAAGGCAATTCAACCACAATTGCAAAGTTTATTACTTCAATTGTGGTTATTTTATTTGATAAAAATAAAGAAAAAAAATATAATAAAACATATTAATTTTAAGGAGAAATAAAATGGATAAAATATGCCAAAGTTGCGGAATGCCAATTTCAAGTGAAAGTGAATTAGGTAAAAATTTTGATGGAAGCATCAATCAAAACTATTGCAAATATTGCTATGAAAATGGAAAATTTATTGATGATGTGAGTATGGAAGAATATATTGAAATGTGCTCTAAATATGGGGCTCAAGCGGGAATGACTAACGAGCAAATGAAAGAGTTTTGCCAAAAACTTTTCCCAACCTTAAAACGCTGGAAAAAAGATTCACAAAAATAGAACAAAAAATTGTAATGAATTAATTCCTAATAAATTGCAGTTGTGGAAAACATTAATAATTAAATAAAGTTGACAAGAAAAGGAAAAAATGCTATATCTTGTTTGAGGTTTTTATGGAAAAATATGATTTTAAAAAGATAGAAAAAAAATGGCAAGATAGATGGGCAAATGAATCATCTTTTAAGGCGGTTGATTTTCACCCAACTAAGCCAAAGTACTATATGCTATATGAGTTTCCGAACACTAGCGGTTCGCTTCATATGGGGCATCTAAAAGGAACAGTTCCATCTGATGCGCTTGCTAGATTTAAAAGATTTCAAGGTTATAATGTGCTATTTCCGATTGGTGGAGATAGCTTTGGTTTGCCAGCTGAAAACGCTGCCATTAAATATGGAACAGATCCAAAGAAATTTGTTAAAGATGGAATGGATAAAATACTAAGTTCATTTAAGAGTTTAGGTTTATCTTTTGATTGGAGTAGAACTATTTCAACAAGTGATCCAGAATACTATAAGTGGACTCAATGGATTTTCTTGCAACTATTAAAAAATGGCAAAGCATATAAGCAAAAGGGTTATGTTAATTTTTGCCCAAAGTGCCAAACAGTTCTTTCAAATGAAGATAGTCAAGGCGGAAAATGCGATAGGTGTGGAAGTGATGTTATTCAAGTAAATCGTGACGTTTGGTTCTTAAAAATGAAAGAGTATTCTGAGAAACTTCTTGAAAATGTTGATAGAATTCAAATGGCAGAGAATTTGAAAGAAGCTCAAAGAAACTGGATCGGAAAAAGTGAAGGCATTCAATTAAAGTTAGACCTTGTTGATGAAAACGATGTTAAGCTAGATAAAATCGAAATATACACAACTTGCATTGAAACGGTTTATGGAATCACTTTTGTTGTTCTTGCACCAGAGCATAGCCTTGTGGATAAACTCGCAGATAAAATTAAAAACTTTGATGAAGTTAAAGCCTATAAAGAAAAAACAGCATTAAAAAGCGAGTTTGATAGAATTAGTAAGGTTAAAGACAAATCGGGTTGCGTGCTTTCTGGAATATATGCGATTAATCCAATCACCAAATCAAAAGTGCCAGTTTATTTGGCGGATTTCGTTTTGGCTTCATATGGAACGGGTGCAGTTATGGCAGTTCCAACTCACGATCAAAGAGACTATGAGTTTGCAGATATTTTTGGAATCCCAAAAATTCAAGTTATTGAAGGTGATGTTTCAAAATGCGCTGTTGAAAAAGCGGAGTATCTTGCTAAAAACAGCAAACTTATGAACTCCGGCGAGTTTAGTGGAATGCCAGTTAAAGAAGCAAAGAAAAAAATTGCCGATATGGTTGTGGAAAAAGGTTTAGGCAAAAAGCAAGTTAATTATAAAATGCAAGATTGGTCGTTTAATCGCCAAAGATATTGGGGCGAACCATTCCCAGTTGTGTTTTGCGAACATTGCGGAATAGTTCCACTTGATGAAAAAGATTTGCCACTTGTTTTGCCTGAAACAAAAGATTATCTTCCAAATGCAAAGGGTGATTCTCCGCTTTCAAAAATTGATAGTTTCGTTAATTGCACTTGCCCTAAATGTGGTAGAAAAGCAAAACGCGAAACCGACACAATGCCAAATTGGGCAGGTTCATCTTGGTATTGGATAAGATATTGTGATCCACACAACTCTGAAAAAATTACCGACTTTGAAAAGTTAAAATATTGGGGAAGTGTTGATTGTTACACGGGCGGAACAGAGCATATAACCCGCCACGTGCTTTACGCATTCTTTTGGCAAAATTTCCTTTATGAAATTGGTGCAGTTCCAACTCGGGATCCATTTATTAGAAAAATGGGAAGTGGGCTTATTCTTGATGATGAAGGTAAGAAAATGAGTAAGTCTTCAAGAAACGGTGTTTCAGCTTCATCAGTTGTTGAAAAGTATGGCGCAGATGTAACTAGAATGCACGTTCACTTTTTGGGCGGTTATGAAGATAACTGTGCTTGGACATTCAATGGAATTGATGGAATAACAAACTTTTTAGATAAGGTTTGGAAACTTCAAGATATGATTAAAGGTGATGAGGTTTCAAAAGAGCACGAAGTTGAATTAAACGTTTTAATTAAGAAATGTGGCGAAGATTATGAAAATCTTAAGCTAAACACAGCAATATCTGCATGTATGATTTTTATTAAAAAGATTAAAGAAGATGGCTATATAACAAAAGAAGAACTAAGGCAATTCTTAATTGTTTTGAATCCAATGGCTCCACATATAACGAGTGAGTTATTTGAAATTGTGTTTAATAGAGATATTATAAACGAAAAATTCCCAACATTCGATGAGGCTAAACTAACTAAAGATGTTATAAAATTAGCTGTTCAAATCAACGGAAAATTCAAAGGAACTGTTGATGTGAAATTGAATGCTGAAAAAGATGATGTTTTGTGTGAAGTTTCTAAAATAGAAAAGTTTGCAATTGACTCATCAAATATTAAAAAAGTAATTTTTGTGCCAAATAAAATTATAAATATAATTATGTAAATTTTAGTATTGCTCTAAAATTAAAATGGCAATCAAAAATAACCAATAAAACACTAAAAACAACAAAAGCCGATATAGTTACTATATCGGCTTTTTATATTGGACTTCAAACAATATTGTTAGGTTATTTCAAAAAATAGAAGTTAAATATTAAAAATAGTTACAAATTTAATATTCAAAATAAATCATATATTCTTTCTAAACAAAAATCATTTTACTTTAGAAAATAGATTTTCATAATATGCTTTCTTTTGTTCTGTTGTCATGCCGTAAGTTGGTTCATCTTTCTCATCATAGAGATTTATTATTTCTAGGCCTTTTCTTTTAGCATAATTCATAGCGAGTTTAGCTCCGCTTGGGTTGTGTTTTTTATTTACATAACAAATTAATGAGTCGCAACCATCTATCATTTTATGATTACTTTCAATTATCTGCCTTTTAAAATGAGTTTCTTCAATTTTAAACATTGTTGTGGACACATCGCTGTAAGGAGTTTCATATTCCTTTCCAAATTTATCGTTATAAAGAATTTGTTTTTCTATCTTTCTGAGGCTAGTGATAACAACTTCTATTGTTATATCTTTGTAAGTTTTTTGTAGTTCTTTGCAAGTGTTTAAGGCGAGAGTATCAAACTCGCCATGGGTTCCCATTGTGAAAAAATTGCAACCTTCTTTAATTTTGTTTTCAATAGCGTATTTTAATCTTTCTTTTATTGGGCCGAACCCGATTTTTCGGTGGCCGATAAAGCATATTTTTAAATGTTTGTTGTTTTCTATTGTATTCTTTTGAGCTGACATATTATTCATAGCTTTCCTTTTATATATTATATGTCATCATACTAGGCAGTGGCAAGCAATTTGTCATCATTTTAGGCAATAATAATATACAAAAGTATATTACGAGGTGCGGTATGGTTGACTTTATAACTGCGGTAAAGAATAATTTAGAAGAGCAAAATAAGGATATTAATTGCCTCTTTGCAGATAAAATCATTTCAAAGGACACTTTTTATAAATACAAACAAAGAAATCCTAGCTTACAAACGCTAATTAAAGTTGCTAATTATTTGCAAGTTTCAATCGATTATTTGTTTGAGCTAACAGATGAAAATAAATTTCACAAATATTCTATCGACCAAAGTAAATTTTATGATTATTTGACTGAAATGATTAAAAAATCCAATTTGTCTAATAGGCAATTCTGTAAAGAGATGAATTATCAAAAAGACAACATTAACCGTTATAAAAAAGGGGTTGAACCAAGCGTTAGAACATTATTTGAAATTGCCAATTATTTTGGTTGTTCGGTTAATGATTTGTTAACAAAGGAAAACTAGCAAAATTTTATAAATATGATAATTATTGTGTGATGTTTTAATTTGTTGCAACAAAATAATTCTATATATAAAACGCACAATATAAGATGCCTGCTATAGCAAACGGGAGAAGTTTTGAGATTGCCTGAAGACATTTTTGCATTAGTAAAAATGTCATTGCATAGCAATATCATTTGCTTTAGCAAATATCACTGAACCGTAAGGTCAATTTCATTATAAACAAAAAAGAAAAGCCTTATTGACTTTTCTTTTTGTTTGCCTGGTGGACGATCAGGGACTTTGGACCGGACTCACTGATTAAGAGGTGTGATTAAAACTTGTTAAAATAGCTTATTTTATGACTTAAAAATCCCTTTATTCCCTTATTTTACCTAGCAAATTCGTGTTATATAATTTTATTTCGTTTTATACTAAATCACATAATTTTATTTAAGTTTTTGGTGTCTAATTTTAGACAGATGTACTTGTTCAAATATATAAGAATAACTATCAATACAACAACTCTTTATGAGAGCAAAAAAAATACAGCCGAGCAAGGTTGTATTTTTTGTATTTTGTTTTCTTATTTAAAGAAAATATACATTCCACCAAATGCAAAGAATAGCACACCACCAACCAATGCAATGGTTGGTAAAACATTTGCAAGAATCAATGCTGTAGTGCCTTTCCCATTGATTTTTCTTTGTTGTTTGGCTAAATTGATTGCTTTTATTTGAATTGAAGGTGTAAAAATCAAAACCAAAACTAAAACAAAAATACCCAAGCCAATATTTACCTGCCATGAACTAGCAACCAATATGAATGCAATCAAATAAACAATGGTGCTGACAATAGTTACAACAATAGATAATTTCCCTTTTTTGTTATCTTTTAATTCTTCTTCTGTTGGATTGCGATTGATTTCGGTATCTCTTTTTCTTTCTATTCTCCAAAGTTTTCCGATAGCTTCAAACGTTGCCTTTAAACCTCTAAAAAATTTCATAATTACTCCCTTATGTAATATTATGAATAAATTGTATCATATTAAATAAAAAATCACAATAAAATTTATTCTCATAAATACAAATTGTTAAATAATTAAAAATAAAACAATAAAGTCATTTATTAGACACTTTTTACAAATTCTATTAGACACTTTTGAAATTTGGACATAAAAAAAACCCTTTAGTTTACGCAAGCAAAATATGTATTTTGCTTATAAATAAAGGGTTTCAGTGGTGGACGATCAGGGACTTTGGACCGGACCCACTGATTGCGTCGAAACTCAACTTGTTTGCTCTAATTTTTTATGCAAAAAATTATTCGCTTTGCAGTTGGTTTCTCCTTTATCCCAAATGTTTTACTTAAACCATTAGGGAGCCCTAAACTCTTAATCAGTTGCAAAAAAGGAAGTATATTTTTTTATACTTCCTTTAATTCTGGTGGACGATCAGGGACTCGAACCCTGGACCCACTGATTAAGAGTCAGTTGCTCTACCAACTGAGCTAATCGTCCAAAAAATTTGTTGGGTTTAAATTTGAGAGATAACTTATATATATAGCGTTTAGTGTAAATTTAAAAAACTTGAGTAATTTAAATTTGTTTTTATTTTTCAATATATAACAGCACGATATTGTGCGAAGAGTTAAAGTGTGAGTTTGTTGGATTTCATTTGGAGTTTGAGTTTTATCCAACAAATCTATAACTTTTTCGTTGTGCTTATGCTAAATGCAATATGAGTGAATCATATAGCATCAGCACAACTAGTGTCTTTGAAGATTTTAGCGTTTTAGGGAAAACAAATCTTCATTTAACATAAGGGAAATGTGGGATCGTTTCAATTGCTGTGCTAGATAAGGGAGATAAAAATGCACATTTGCAATTGAAACGAATATATTTTAGTCTTTTTGTATTAATTTGTCAAGACTATATTTTATTTTTTTTCAACATTATTAATTATTTTTATTGTTTTAGATAAATGCTGGCATTTTGTTAGAGCAAAACTAAGGAAGTAACCTTTAAAAGTTAACATAAAAAATGAACATTACTTTTAAATTGCAATGTTCATTTTTATATAAGTGGCGTTAAATAAATTTGAAATTGTTATTTATTATTTGTTGCTATCAAAAAATCGAATTAGGCGTTTGTGCCATAAACTGCAACGCCAATTTTAACATCAAAAGTATCTCTTATTTCTTTTATATTAGAAATGCTTTCTTCCACGTTTGATTTTATCGAGGCATCAACGAAATTATTCTCTAAGGCAAATTTTGTGTTGTCGGCCGAAGAATCTTGCAATTGCTCTCTTTGGTCACGATCTAAAAGGTATAAATACTTTGAACCTAACCTTTGAAAACTTAAGTCATATTCTTTTAATGATTCTCTAACTAAATTTCTATCGCTTAACGATAGAGAAAGTATTTCGTTTGGATTATCAATCAAACTTTTAGCAGTTCTTTGAAAAATTAAAGTGTTGTAGATATCAACAAACCTACTTGTTTTATCGAAATAATGTATAGATTTTTGAAAAGCTAAATCCTTCAATTCAATTGGTTTTCCATTTTCATGATATCCAAATTTCAACACTGGGAAAGTGCTAACTAAATTCGGATATTTAGATACTAAAAAGTCAGTTAATATTGAATCGTTAATATCTTTTAATTGGCTGTTTGAATCACTTGTGATAAGCGTGTTTTGAAGAGACCTTAATGCGTTTTTTCTTACTTGAAATTTGCAAGTTTGCATTTGGTTGAGAATCAAATTGTTTAATTCTGGATTGTTTTGAATAAAGGGCAAAACAAGATTTTTTAAAATAGAATACATCTTTGCATTTTCGCCAATATTTGCTGAAGCTTCAATAAATGTTGCGGAATAGTTGTTATGATAATACGATCCACTATTTGTGTTGGCAAAACTTGAAATAAAAGAAGTTGCTAATCGTAACGAATTTGAATTAACTCTTTTTTGAGCAGATATTGCATCTTCAATGTGTGTGCTTTCGTGTAAAATAACTTTTGTTAAAGTGATAAGTTGAGTAGTTTGCTCTAATGCTGAATCGCAATGGATAATGCCATTAATCACTGCGGGATTCAACACGATTTGTTTCTTTTTCAAAGGAACAATTAACTCTTTATCATCATTAGTAAAGCTAAAAATGCGAGCGTAGCCGAGAGATTGCCTGCTTGATAGCTGATTTGGCTTGGCATATAAAACTTCTGTGTTGGCAGGGGAGTAACCCAATGCAACATTATGAATAAAATTCCAAATTTCTAAACTATTTCTTATAAGTTTTCCATTTGCAATGTTTTGAAATTGTTGTTGAATTGCTTTATTTGCAACATTTTTAAACACTAAATGTTTCATTTCACTCCACCTTTTTTAGAAATGTAATCATATATCTAATTATATTATATCACAAATAGCAAATTTGTCAAATTTTCTTCTCAACTCCACTAATCGTAATTATTAACTCAAAGTGGCTTAAAATAATTTGAAAAAAATAAGTTATAATATATAATAAGAATGATTATTATGCGAAATTGGTAAAAAGATTACCAAAGCGGAGAATGAATATGGATAATAGGTTTATACCAAGAAAATCCAAAGTTAAAGTAATGATTTTTAAAAACTTTGGGCTAACAGATGTTTTCATAGCGATAGTCGGAGTGGGTTTATCCTTACTTTTAATTTTTTCGAACCTAATTCCCCAGCCAATAAATTTTTATGCTGGCGGAATACTTGCTATTTTGTGGGCAACGCTTTTTTTTGAGATATCGGAAGGTATAAGGCTTTATTATGGCTTAGTGTTGTTGTTTATATTTTGTGCGTTGCCTAAAAGATACAAGAAAAACTTCAAGAAAAAAACGCAAGATATCAATAGAATTATGCCATTCGTTGGCTTAAGCACCGATAAATTTATCGATTTTGGTGGTTATTATGGTATGGTTATTGAAATATTCCCAATGAGTTTTGGTCTTTTAAACGAAGAAAGGCAAGATGCCGTTATAAACACACTTGCAAGTGCTCTAACAAGGTTAAACAAAAATCAAAAGGTTTCAATTATCAGAACAAGGCAACCGATGGTTCTTGATGAACTTGTGCGCTATGAAGATGATAAATACAACACCTTGATTGATATGAGCGATAAAGGGTTATATGATGCAAGTGAGTTGGATTCAAGAAGCCCAGTTTTTGAAGAAAGATTAAAGCTTATCAGATATTTAAATAACGATGCAAAAATTATTAAAGACCATTATTTCCTAATCGTTTATGATACCGATAGAGAAACTTTGGAATCAACAGTTAATGGTTTGGTTGCTCAATTGGAAAATAGCGCAAATCCTATTTTTTCAAACATTGTTTTAAACGAAAAATTGTTGGTCTTCATTAAAAGCACGTTCACCGAAGATTTTGACCAAAGAGAACTTGAGATGTTGAATGAAAAAGATAGAATGAAATGGGCGTTGCCAGATGATATTAGATTTAAGGTAAAAACAACCACTATTGATGGCAAAGAATATAGGTCGTTCACCGTTACGGATTACCCAATTTCGGTTTACAACGCGTGGCTTTATCCGTTATTCACTCTTGATGAATCTAGAGTTATTGTTAATATTGAGCCAATGGAAAACTATAGAGCTGAAAGAATGATTGATAAAAGTTTGATGGAAGTTGAGCAAAGGCTTAATAAGCAGATGAAAGAAAGCCAAAGAATCGAAACTCAAACTCACTATGAAACTTTAAGAAACTTGCTTGAAAGTTTAAAAAGCAACAACGAAGTTTTGTTTAATTGTAATATTCATATTATGGCAGATGAGAAAGCAAAAAAGGAAGTTAGGGCGGTTTTAAGGCAGTATGGCTTTAAATTTTCAGAAAACTTTGGTAGGCAAATTGATGGCTACGTGAGTTCGGCACTTGGAACAACGGAAAGAATGAAAGGTTATACTCGTGGGATTCAATCATCAACGGTGGCAGCGGGCTTCCCATTCATTTCAAATATGCTTCAAGATGATAAGGGGTTCTATATTGGTTACAATAAATATCCAGTGTTTATAAACTTTTTTGAAAGAAATAGCGAAAGAGTTAATAGCAATATGATGGTTATTGGAAAATCAGGTGCTGGAAAATCGTTCACAATCAAAACACTTCTAACCAACTTTGCAGCCGACAACACACGTGTTTTTATTCTCGACCCCGAAAACGAGTATGAAATATTATGTCATAATTTGCGCGGTAAAATTATCGACGTTGGCTCAAGCGTTAACGGAATATTCAACCCATTCCATATATATCCAACTCTAGAAGCGGAAAGCGGTGAGCAAGATGATTCTTTTTCTGGACACTTGCAGTTTCTAGAGCAGTTTTATAGATTGATTTTGCCGGGAATTAGTTCAGATGCGTTTGAAAGATTAAACTCTATATCGGTTGAGTTATATAGAAAGAAAAACATCGGGCCAGAAACGAGGATTGAGGAACTTCGCCCAGAAGATTTCCCAATTTTCGATGATTTACTTGAACTTATTGATGAAAAGCTCGCTAAAGAAAAAGATGAATATCACTTAAGAAACTATATGATTATGAGAACATACATCGAAAAGTTTGCAACAGGCGGAAGGAATAGTAATCTATGGAATGGTTACACATCTATTAAAACAAACGAAAACTTTATATGCTTCAACTTTAGAACCTTGGTTTCAAATAGAAACGATATTATTGCAAATGCGCAAATGCTTTTGGTGTTTAAATATCTTGATAGTGAAATTATTAAAAATCGTGATTTTAACTTGAAATACTATGATGTTGATGCTTTAGAAATTGAGAAAAGAAGGGTTATTGTTGCGGTCGATGAGGCGCACGTTTTCATTAACAAAAAATTCCCAATAGCGCTAGACTTTATGCAACAAATGGCTAAGCGTATTAGAAAATACTCAGGTATGCAGATTATTATAACGCAAAATATTAAAGACTTCGTTGGTAGTGAAGAAATAGCAACACAATCTACCGCTATTATCAACGCCTGCCAATATTCAATGATTTTGTCTTTGTCGCCAAACGATATCAACGACTTAATAAGTTTGTATCGTAATGCGGGTGGAATTAACAACGAAGAAAGAGATTCTATCGTGGCGGCAAAAAGAGGTCAGGTGTTCTTTATAACTAGCCCAACGAACAGAACCGTTGTGCAGATTGAAGCAACGAGCACAGTTAAAACTTTATTTGAAGATATTGATTATTTAAATAATTTATAAAGGTTTTAGGTTTATATTTGTTTTAGTTGAGTAAAGTTGTGTTTTTAAAAACAAATAAGTAACAAAAATCAATCAAGGAAAACTAACTAAAACCAGTTTCAATTCATAGGAAAAACAAAATGAATATCGAATTAAATTTGTCTAAAAATTTAATAAGATTGGCAAAGTGCTTTAAAAAGAAAGGCGCTTTGCTTTTTGTTGTTGGTGGCAGTGTTAGAAATTCCATAATGGGAATTGAACTTAGCGATATTGATATTTGTGGGAATATGCCATACGATAAGGCGATTGAACTTGCAAATAGTAATGGGTTTTCCGCTATGGTTGTTAATAAAAAACTTGGCACTGTTTTAATCACGTGTGCGAATGAACAATATGAATACACTTGCTTTAGAAAAGAAAACTACTCTAAGGGCGGAGCACACAGCCCAATTAATGTTGAATTTATTGAAAGCGTGGAAGTTGATGCTGGCAGGCGTGATTTCACTTGCAACGCCCTTTACTATAATATTCTAACAGGGGAAGTTCTTGATTTCTATAAAGGCGTTAAAGATATTCAAAACAAAACTCTAAGGTGCATTAAAACACCGCAAGAAGTTTTTGAAAATGATGGCTTAAGAATTTTAAGAATGATAAGGTTAGCAAGCGAATTAGGTTTTAAAATCGATAAAAAAACATTCAACTACGCAAAAAAAATGAAATATCAAATTAAAGATATTTCAAAGGAAAGAATAATAAACGAACTCAAAAAAATTGCAATAAGTGATTTAAAATATAAAACAAAAAATGTGGATTTCATTCATATTTTAAACGATATGAAATTATGGGGAGTGTTTATTAATTCATATTTCGATAACGTAAAAATAAAACTAACAAAATCTCAAAAGCAAAGTTATTTAAGTTTGGATAAAAGTGAAAGATACGTGGGGCTAATTTTGTTGCTATTAAAGGCTTTTTATAAGGGAAGGTGTGCCAGCCTAGATGAAATTGCATGTTCGTGCCACTTAATATTCGGCAATAGCGGATTAAAGGAAAGTAACACAAATATAAACGCGTTTATCTATGGCTATAACGTTTATCAAAACTTTTCAAAAAATATGAAAGTAACAAACAAATTACTAATTGATTACTATAACCTAAAGGAAAATGTTAGGTCAATAGTTTCCAAATTGGATTTTGAAAATGCAAGAAAAATTGAGTTTGAAATTAACAAAAAACAAGAAAAAAATATCCCATTAAACATAATGGAACTAAAAATAAATAATACCGAACTTCTTGAAAAAGCGGAAGTTCCATATAAGCAAATAAACGCAATAAAGGTGAAAATGTTTAACGCTTGCCTAGATGGTGTTGTTAAAAATGAAACCGAAGATTTAATAGAGTTTGCCAAAAAAAGTGTTATCAAAGAAAATTAATTAAACTTGAATAAAATTAATCAATCTTCTAAGCCTAAAAGATAATCAGTTGAAACGCCAAAGAATTTAGCCAACACAATAAGTTCTTCACCTTTAATATCATTAAGGTTATTTTCCCAGCGACTAATTGTGGCATCGCTAATTTTTATCTCTTTGCTTAATCCAGCAAGAGATAATTTTTTTTCCAATCTTAATTCTTTTAATCTATTACCAAATGTTTCCATATTTATATTATATTACAAATGTGTAATTATTTGTTTGGCGTTACATATTTGTAATGATATATTAGAATTACAAATGTGTAATAAACGGAGGGTGAGTATGAGATTTAAAAGGGGAATAGTTGTTAATTATCTGCTAAGGAACAACTTAACTATAAAAAGTTTTTGTAGACAAAATGGTGTTGATATTAGAAGGTTTAATAAATTAATGAGAATGGAATATGATGTTGATGTTAGATTGCTATTCCAAATATCAAAAGCAATAGGCCTAAAAGTACATTTGTTATTTGAAAAATAATGCAATTAGCCTTTTATTACATAAAACTCACTTAAATGCAAATAATAAATTAAAAGAAAACATAAGTGGGGGGATATGGGAAAGTCTAAGGTGAGTGTTAAAAAAGATAACACGCTTAAAATTTTAATTGTTGTGAGTATAATTAGTTTGATTGTTGTGGGCGGAATTTTATTTCAGTTCTTTATCCTTAGCAACTCAAGTGCAAACACGATTGGTCAAGGGGTGGTTATCAATGGAAAAAACCTAACAGGTATGAGTTCAAGTGAAGCGGTGGAGTATGTGAGCGCCTATTTTAAAGATATGGCAGAATCGTTTGAGTTAAATATTCGTGATAAAGATAAAACTTGGACATTCACAAATAAAGATTTTGAAGTTAACTCCGATGTGTTTTCAATAATTGAAGCATCGCAAATTCATAGCAAAGAAGTTGAAACAAAGGAAAAACAAATTAACCTTTTAAACTTACTTGTGAAGCAAGGAACTGAAGTGAATGTTGCATTTAACTATATCTTCACTGGACTAGATGAAAAGATTGAAAACATTATAAAAGAAGTTGAAATTGAGCCAGTAAACTCAGAAATAACTTTCAATCCAGATTCAGAAAATATGTTTGAAATAACCGAAAGCGTGAGTGGACTTAGGGTTGATAGGGCAAGATTATATGATGATATTAACGCACAATTTTTAAAAACTAATAAAATAAATGTGGTGTTTGATTATATTGAAGAAGAACCCGAAGTAACAAAAGAGTACAACGAAGCGCTAACGAAAAAAATTAGCTCCTATTCAACCGATGTTTCCGATAGCACTGGCGGAAGGAAAAAGAATGTGAAATTGGCATTGGAAAAATTTAACGGAATGCGAATTGAACCAGATCAAGAAGTTTCATTTAATAAAGTAACGGGGCCACATTCGCTATCAAATGGCTATCAAGTGGCAACAATTATTTTAAATAGCAGATTCGTTGATGGTGTTGGCGGGGGAATTTGCCAAGCCAGCACCACACTATATAACGCATTAATTCGTGCTGGTGTTGAGATTATTGAAGTAAATAAACACACTCTGCCGGTTAGGTATGTTCCACTAGCGTGTGATGCAATGGTTGCGGAATATATTTCAGATTTAAAGTTTAAAAACACAACAGGTTACCCAATATTCATTAAAACTTCTAGTGATTCAAACGCGGTGTATGTTGAAATCTATAGTCACGAAATTTCCGATGGAATTACTTACGATTTAATTAGTGAAACCGTGCAAACTTTAAAACATAACGGTGATGTTATAAAGCCCGACACAAACAAAGAATATACCGATAAAGTGCTATATAAGGGTGAGTTTTATAGATTATCGTATCCAAGAGATGGAGTTGAAGCTAATGCTTATTTAATAACAAAAAAAGATGGCAAAGAAATTTCAAGAGAGCTTATTCGCCACGAAATATATAAACCACAAAATGGTGTGTTGATTGAAGGCGTGGAAAACTTGCCAGAAAACTTAACAGCAATTGATGATAAGGTTGAGATTTTTTCTAGCGGATGCGAGGTTGATCTTGAAAATTTAAACTTTATGCACGGAACTATACCATCTTTTCTATGCCCATAAATATTCAAATTGAGAGATATTTCATTCAAACTATGTGGATAACTATGAAAAACTAAACAAAATTCACAAAATTTGGCAGTTAAAATGGAAAACGAGTGTGGATAACTATGTGGATAACTGTGGAAATGTGGATAACTTATACTAATTTTATTCAAAATCGTGCATAAATAACCGATTGTTTATAAAAATACATTAAAATTTATAAAAATCAATATGTGCAAATGTGGATAACTTCTAAACAAACTTAATTATATATATTAATAAAGCGGTTTTCGATATTTGCCGAATAATAGATAATGAAGAATAATTTTGTGAATAAAAATAAAACCATTAATTTAAGCTTTGAGTTTAGCATAAATTAATGGTTTTTTTAATATATTTAAACGGCATTAAGCCGAGAAAGAGGGGGATTTTGTGGGCATTTTATAGTAGGGAGATAAACTTAAATTTAAAGTAAACCTTTCCCACACTTCATACTATGTTGAATTAGGTTTTTGTGTTACAACTTTTTATGTTGAAAAAACATAGTTTTCAACTTTATGCTTTTGCAAATTTTTAAAATATAAGATTGTTAATGCGCAAATAAAAATCCAATAGAGAATAAGAATATGCTGTGAAGAATTCGAAAAAAGTTGGAATAGAGAATTTATTAGTTGAAGTAAAGCGTTTATGTAATACGTTTAAATTTTAAATATAAACTTTAATAAATTTCTAATTTCTATTAATTTAAACACTTCTGCAAAGTTATCTATTGAAAATTTATGTAAGATGATGTATAATGAAAATGGTGAGGAAAAAATATGCAAAAAGTTTTAGATGTTATTTTGAAAAATAAGTTAATAAATGCGGGCGAAACAATAGGTGTTGCGTGTTCTGGTGGAAGAGATAGTATGTGTTTGCTTGCATTTTTAAATTCAATTTCAAGTGAATATAATTTTAAAGTGGTGGCAATTAATATCGACCACGACTTAAGAGAAAACTCAAAAAACGAAAGTGCGTTTGTTGTGGACTATTGCAATAAAAACGGAATTAAGGTTTTGAGTTATAAATTAAACGTTAGAAAATTCTGTGAAGAAAGAAAATTGGGTTTAGAGCAAGGTGCAAGAGATGCAAGGTATAGGGTTTTTGCATCTTTAATTAAAAACAAAGTAGTTAATAAAATTGCGCTTGGGCATCATCTTCAAGACCAAGCCGAAACGATTCTTTTAAACATTTTCCGTGGTGCTGGGCTTAATGGTGCGAGTGGAATGAGTTTTATGAAAGATGGAATATATATTCGCCCACTTTTATCAACTTCAAGAACTGAGATTCAAGCATATATTATGCAAAACGATATTCCATACGTTGATGATGATAGCAATTTTTCAAATGATTATTCAAGAAACTATTTGAGAAATATGATTATGCCATTAATTAGGAATAAGTGGCAAAACGCAGATGAAAAAATATGTG
>CAKVOF010000009.1 GCA_934778125.1 uncultured Clostridia bacterium | reverse complement strand
GCTTGAATCAGCAGTAGTTTCAACAATTTTAGAAGTATCATTGTATTTATCTAATACTTTGTTTTCATTATCTATTTTATTATTTGATTCATTATTTATTTCCATATTTGCTCACCTTAAGAATATGATATCATAATAATTATTATAAGTAAATCAATGTTAAATATTATAAGCTAAATTTTACTAATTTGTTTTCGAGTTTAATTTATTTTCTTAAGATTATAAATTTCTATTTAAAAATGAACCTAAATGTGTTATTATATAGCATATGGAAAGAGAAGATTTAGAAGTTTTGTCACCAGCGGGTGATTATGAAAATTTTAAAACAGCGATTGCTTGTGGTGCGGATGCGGTGTATTTAGGTTTAAATAATTTTAATGCAAGGGCAAAAGCTGAAAACTTTACGCTTGATAATATACGAGATGTGGTGAAATATGCACATCTTTTTAATGTTAAGGTGTATGTTACTATTAACACATTAGTAAGCGATGCTGAATTTAAGGATTTTCTTAAGTTGGTAGATGTGGCATATCTTGCTAAAGTTGATGCATTTATAATTCAAGATCTGGGCGTTGCGAAAATTTTGAATGATAGATACAAAAACATAGTTCTTCATGCTAGCACTCAAATGGGAATTAATAATTATAAGGGTGCATTAATTGCTGAAAAATTAGGATTTAAAAGAGTAGTTTTGTCTAGAGAGACAAGTTTAGAGGATATTAGATTAATAAAAGAAAAAACAAATCTTGAAATAGAATTCTTTGTTCAAGGCGCATTGTGTGTTGGATTTTCGGGAAATTGCTACTTTAGTTCACTAAAACATAATAAAAGTGGAAATAGGGGTGAATGTTTACAGCTTTGTAGATTAAAGTATTCAACTAACTTTTCAAAAGATGAAAAATATTATTTATCAACAAAAGATTTATGTTTGATAAATGAGCTTAAGTTATTAATTGATGCGGGCGTAACATCATTTAAAATAGAGGGTAGATTGAGAAGAGCATCATATGTTGCACAAGCAACAAAGAGTTACGTTAAAGCTATTAAGCTGATATGTGATGGTAACTTCGATGTAAATGAAATAAATTCAGAAATTGAAAATCTTAAAAAGGTTTTTGTTAGAGGTGGGGACTATTGCAAAGCATATTTAAATTATGATAATTCAAATATAATAAATCCAAATTATAATAATCACACTGGAATTGAGATTGGTGAAGTTGAAAGCGTAAGTAGGTTTAAGGATTTATATGCGATAACTATTTTTTCTAAAAAGCCGATAAACTCTAGTGATGGATTAAAATTTATTGCGAAAAACTATGAGCAAATAAGCGTTGGGGTTGGCAATATTGAAAAATTAAAAAACAATGTTTTTAAAATTTATTCAAAGTCTAAACCAAATGTTGGTGATAAGGTTTATAAAATAACGGATAGTGTTTTTGAAAATAGTTTGGTTTCTGTTGAAAAAAAACTTCCTATAAATTTAAAATTAAAAATGATTGAAAATAAAAAAATTGCAGTTTGGGCTGAATGTAAAGATATAATACTAGATTATGAAACAGAGTTTATGTGCGAATCAGCAGAAAATATTTGTTTAAATTTCGATTCAGTAAAATCACAGTTTGAAAAATTAAAATCAACAAATTTTATTTTAAAGTCTTTTGATGTTGAGATGGGTGATGTTTATGTTTCAAAATCGGTTCTAAACAAAGTAAGAAATGATATAGTTTGCAAAATGGAAAATCAATTAGTTGATGAATATGAAGAAAAGTTTGATCTGTGTGTTAAGGACATTAATTTAAATTTATTTTTAAAAAACAATTTAAAAAACGATTTTAACGTTTATTTATTTGATGATATTAAAATGTTGACGGGGGTTGAGATTGGGGAGGATGACTATGTTATATATAAACCCCAACAATTTTCTTATAACGATTTTGATGAAGTTATGGAATTTATATCAGGGAAATATCATAATTTTGGTGTTAATATTCCGGCATTTACAAACAAAAATGATTTAAAAATAATTGACAATATTATTAATAAATTTGACAAAATCTCGATACTTATTGACAATATATATGGATTTATTTACAAAACGAGAAAAAATAATATAATATGTAACTATTCTATAAATGCGTTTAATTCAGCTACTCTTAATGTGTTAAGTGAGTTGGGTGCTAGTGCTGTTGTAAGATCTGTTGAGTATGTGGATAGAGGTTTTAAGAATAAAAACTTTATAACATTTGCTTATGGTAAAGTTAATTTGATGACATTTGTTCATTGCCCGTTTAAGGTTGCTTATGGTTGTAATTGTGATAATTGTTGTTATTTAAAGGGATTAAGTTATAACTTGAATGGTGATTCATTTGCTATAAAAAGATGTAAATTATCAAAGTGTTATTTCTATTTAAAAGATAACAAGTTGGTTAATAAAATAAAGGGCTCATCTGATTTTATTGATTTAACTTGATGGAGGGATTTTGTATGGATAAGTTTGATGTTGTTGTTTTAGGTGGTGGTGCAAGTGGTACTATTTGTGCTATTAATGCGAGCAGAAAGTATTCTAAAATATTGATTATTGATGCATCTGATTATGCATGTAAAAAATTGCTAGTAACTGGTAATGGTAAATGTAACTTTACAAATATATATGCAACATCTAAAAATTATAATTGTAATATAGATAGTTATTTAGAAAGATTCTCGGTTGATAATCTTTTAAGTTTTTTTAATAGTATCGGTCTTGAATATTATGTTGATGGTGAAGGTAGATGTTATCCTTTGTCTAACACAGCCAAAAGCGTGATTGATGTTCTAAACAATGCGTTGAGCAAGACATTAGTAAAGTATAAAAAAGATGTGGTAAACAAAATTTCACAAACAAAAAACAAAGAATATTTAATTAAGTGTAGTAATTATTCATGTATTGCTTGCAGGTTGGTAGTTGCGTTGGGTGGATTAACAGAATCTAAGATTAAAGCAATGTTTGATAATATTAAGATTGACACTTCTGAAGTTGAACCAAGTCTTGTTGCTTTAAAAACGTACGAACAGACAAAATCATTGGAAGGGGTTAGAATTTCCAATGTTAAAATGAAAGCTACTTGTTGCCGTGATGAGTTTGAAGGTGTTGGTGAAGTGTTGTTTAAACACAATGGTTTAAGTGGCATTGTCACATTTAATGCTTCAACTATTTTTGCCCGTAATAAAAATTTTAATGGTGAGGTAATAATTAATTTGTTGCCAGGTTATAGTAAAGATGATTTAATAAAAATAATCAAAAAAAACATAAAGATTTTTACTGAAGTTGATAAGTTGTTTTCGGGAATTCTTCATCCAGCGGTTGCTCATGAAGTTATTAATAGAGCGGGTTTAAAAAATAAAAAAGAAACAAAATTATTGAGTTTTGAAGACATTGAAAAACTTGTTGATGTTATTATAAATTTTAGATTTACAATATGTGATGTGTATGATAACAATCAGGTTGTTTCTGGTGGTGTGTCTTTAAATTCTTTAACAAATAATCTAGAATCTAAAGGTAATCCAAATTTGTATTTTTGTGGTGAGGTCTGCGATGTTGATGGAGAGTGTGGTGGCTATAATCTACAGTGGGCTTGGACCAGCGGATTTATTGTGGGGGATTCATTATGATAGGTGTTAATAATTTAATTTTAAATGTTGGATTTTCGTTGATTGATGTTAAATATAAAGTTGCAAGTGAGTTAAAAATCAGTATTGATAAAATAAAAAGTTTAACTATTATTAAACAATCGATTGATGCAAGAAGAAAACCAAACATTAAATTTGTTTTAAATGTTGGTGTTGAATTGTTTGATAATATTGAATTTAAATTTGCGGATAAAATTATTGAATATGACAATAGTATTAGAGTTTTTGACAAAAAGTCTACCAAATATTGCCCAATTATTATAGGGTTTGGCCCATCTGGAATGTTTTCAGCACTTATGCTTTCGCGAATGGGTTTAAATCCAATAGTTGTTGAGCAAGGTGAAGATGCTGATTCTAGGATTAAAGCGGTCGAAGATTTTTGGAGTAATCGGAATTTAAATAAGTATTCAAATGTTCAGTTTGGTGAAGGCGGTGCAGGAACATTTAGTGATGGGAAATTGAACACTAATTTAAGTAGTAAAGAATGTAAACAAGTGATAAATGAGTTGTACTACTATGGTGCTCCAAAGGAAATTTTGTATGTATCAAAAGCGCATATTGGAACAGATAATTTGCGAAAAATAGTTGTTAATATTAGGGAAGATATAATAAAAAATGGTGGTAAGGTTTTATTTTCAACAAGGCTTGTTGATTTCGAAATATTAGAGAATAATTTGTTTAAAGTGAATATTGAAAATGTTAAAACTGGCAAAATTGAATCTATAATTTCTGATAGATTAATTCTTGCAGTTGGTCATAGTGCAAGAGATGTTTTTCATTTATTAAAAAATAAAGGCGTTGAATTAAAACAAAAACCCTTCGCTATGGGTGTTAGAATAGAGCAAAATCAAGAAGATATTAACACAGCTCAATATGGTGTTGGCTATGATAAGAGATTACCAAACGCTGATTATAAGCTAGTTACTCATCTAGAGAATGGTAGAAGTGTTTTTACATTTTGTATGTGTCCGGGAGGTTTTGTTGTTGCTTCTAGTTCGAATGAAAATGAGATTGTAACAAATGGAATGAGTAATTTTAAACGTGATAATTCAAAAGCTAATAGTGCTGTTTTGGTAAATGTTAAGCCAGAAGATTTTGGAAGTGAAGATGTTTTGGCGGGTGTTTATTTGCAAGAAAAATACGAGCGTATGGCTTTCGAACTTGGCGGTTCAAATTACAATGCTCCATGTGAGTGCGTTGAAACTTTTTGCAATGATTTAGAACCCAAAGTTAACACAAGTTCAACCTATAGACCATCTATAACTCCAGCAAAACTAAAAAAATGTTTGCCTAATTTTGTTTATGAAAGTTTAAAAACTGGATTAAAAGAACTGAATCGTAAAATGAAAAATTTTGCAAAAGATGATAATTTACTTATCGGCGTTGAAACAAGAAGTAGTTGTCCGTTAACGATTGTTAGAGATGATAATTACCAAACTAATATTTCTGGTATTTATCCAATCGGTGAGGGAGCTGGTTATGCTGGTGGAATTGTGAGTAGTGCTTTAGATGGAATTAAGCTTGCCGAAAAAATATACTCTGAATTATAAAACTAAACAATAATTAAAAAAATCATTGATGTTTATAATAATTATCGATGATTTTTTTTTAATATATTTTAAATATGAGTGTTGGTTGGATAGTCTGTGAAATTTGGGTAGTTATGTTGGTTGTTTTCAAATGTATTATTCAAGTTTATATCAGGATTCATTTGCGTGAAGTCTTGTGCTTGGAGTTGTGAAGAATGTGGTGATGCTTTTGGGGTTTGTTTTTCCTCTAAAACCTTAACACTTTGTGCAACATTCAAGTCTACCAAAATAACATCTTTTCCTATTTTGCAAATTCTATGGTAAGGAATAAATATATCTGTGGCAGATTTGAAAATATTGAATATTGATTTTTCACCTGGAACAACAATTCCTAAAACTCTAGCACAAGATGTGTCTATAACCATATCAATAATGTGACCTAATTGTTTGCCATCGAATAGGTTAACAACCTCTTTTGCTCTAAGTTCACAAAATGAGATTTCCATATTTATTCCTTTGCTTTTATAACAATATATTTTATTTTCTTCTATAAAATTACAAATTTCTTAAATTAATTAAATATTACATAAACTAAATTTTAAATTATTTTGATAAGTATTGGTTCCTTAGCATGAGTGAGTTTCGTGTGTGATAGTAAAATTTTATTGAAAGTGATTTAATATATTTTAAGGCTTATAATTTATTATGATATTAAAAAAAAATAAGTTAATTTATTTTTTTATTTTGCATTGTTAATTAATTTTGATATAATTAAATATTATTTGGGTAGGTGATGAAAAATGAAATGTCAATATTGTGGACACACGGAAAGTAAGGTTTTAGATAGTAGAAGTTTTAACGATAGTAATTCAATAAGAAGAAGAAGGGAGTGCTTAAAATGTGGCAAAAGATTCACAACTTTTGAAACTATAGAAACAACTCCAATTCTCGTTGTTAAAAACGATGGAAGTAGGCAAGCATATGATAAAAACAAACTAAAGCGTGGAATTATTCGTGCTTGCGAAAAACGTCCAGTTTCAATGGCTCAAATAGATGGTTTGGTTGAGTCGGTTGAAAAAGTTATTTATAGTAATCTTGATCAAGAAGTTTCAACTCAAAAAATAGGTGAGTTGGTTATGGATGGGTTGAAAAATATAGATGATGTGTCTTATGTTAGATTTGCAAGTGTGTATAGAAAATTTACTGATTTAACACATTTTGCAGATTTTATTAAAGAATTTAAAAAACAATAATAAATACATATTAATTAAATTAAGTAACAAAATAATTTCAAGGGTTTATAATGAAACTTGAAATTATTTTTTTTGGATTAGTTGCAATATATAGTTATTTTTATAAAAGTGTAAAAACAGCACTTCTATACACTTTTTCTTTAATAATTCTTTGTTTGGCTAGAAATAGCGTTTTCTTAGTAAACTTACAAATGTTTTCGTTTAATCCCATATATTTGGGTTTAATAATTATTTCGTTATTATTGTTGATGACTAAAAAAAATGGTGAAAATAATAATTGTTTGGTTGCTGTTATTATATCACTTTGTTTATATATTCTTTTAACTAACTTGAATGTATTGAATGTGTTTTCAATAAATTTTAGTAATTATGCATTAGTGTTCGGTGTTATTATGGCTCTCGTTTCTAAATCTGATGGTTATATTTCAACATTGTTTTTTGTTTTGGTTGCTGAACTTTATAATTTTTTAATAATTTCTAAATCAATAGGGCATGTTGGAATATTCACGATTGATACTGTAATTATAGTAACGCTTATGTTAATTGGCTGTGTTTCTGTAAATATAGTTAGAGCAATATATAGGAATAAAAGAATAGGAGTTGAAAGTGTTTATTAAAAATAAAAAATTGGGTTTTATTTGTTTGTGTCTAATTTTGCTTTTGGCACAAACGACTGTGATGGTTTTTGGGTTGGGGAGTTGTGGTGTTTATGCTTTAGAAAATATAGCTATTTATGTGGTTTCTGATGAGGATGGAAACGAATTATTTGAAAGAGAAGAAGTTACTGTTGGCGATGTTTATATTTCTAAAAATTTTTATAAATATGAGATTATCAATGTTAATGAAACAAATAAAACTGCAACTGCAAAATTTTTGGAAAAGATAGAAAAACCGAGTGTTAGAACTTATTATGGTCCTTCAAAAATAAAAAATTTTTCTAAAAAAATATGCTTATATTTAACACATAATGATGAGAGTTATGTTAATGGCGATGGTTATGACAGTGTTTATGGCGTTGGAGGCATACACGATATTGCTAAAAAAATAAAACAAGAGTTTGAAAATAAAGGTATCGAAGTTTCGTTAGATGAAACTCTTCATATTCCACATGACACCTCTGCATATTCTAGAAGTAAAGTAACAGCATTAAACCTGCTAAAGGAAAATCCCGATGCTATTTTTGATATTCATAGAGATGGAGCAAGTAGAAGTGCATATTTAACAAGGGTTAGTGGTGAAGAAAGAAGTATGGTAAGAATAGTTGTTGGTAAGGGCAATGTTAACAGTGCGGTTAATCAAGAGTTTGCCACGTATATTATGGCAGTTGCTAATGAGCTTTATCCTTGGTTGATTAAAGATATTTATATTGGAAAAGGTCATTATAATCAAAACTTATATGGTAAGGCGTTACTATTTGAAATGGGTAGTCATATGATTGAAAAAAGTTTGGTTTTAAAAAGTGTTGAGCCTCTTTGTGAAGTTGTTTCAACAGCTTTGTTTGAAACAACGGTTAATGAAAATGAAAACGAATTAACCATAAATGGAAGTGAATCTAGTGATGATGTTTTAATAACCAAAAAAGAAAATTTAAACGAAAAACATATTCCAAACTCAACATTAACAATAATTTTGATGCTTATAGGAATAGTTGCATTTATAGGGACTTCGTTCTTAATTAATTACTATATTGATAAAAAGATAATGGAAGAAGATTAATTAAGGTGTTAAATGTTTTCAAATAAACCCCAGTTTTAAGTTTCAAAATTGGGGTTTTGTTCTGTATTAAAGTGAAATTGGTTTTATTTAATTTCCATTTTATTTATTATTTTCTAAATAATATTTGTTTTAATTTATTTTTAATGTATAATATATATATCAAGTAATAAGATTTATGGAGTTAATATGGAAAAACCACTTGTTGCGATTGTTGGAAGACCAAATGTTGGGAAAAGCACGCTGTTTAATAAATTGTGTGGCAAAAGAATTAGTATTGTGAAAGATGAGCCTGGAGTTACTAGAGATAGGATTTATGGTGATGCTGAGTGGTGTGGCTATTCTTTTTCGCTTGTGGACACGGGTGGTTTAGATGTTAAGAATAAATCTGATTTTCAAGTTAATATAACCAAACAGGCAGAATTGGCTGTGGAACTAGCTGATGTTGTTATTATGCTAGTTGATGGAAAAGAAGGCTTGGTTCCTGCAGACCACGATGCTGCTAATTTTTTGAGAAAGTACAATGTGCCAGTGGTGTTAGTTGTGAATAAGCTTGATAACAATGAAATGGAAAAGTCGTATGAGTTTTATGAGCTTGGCTTAGGTGAGCCAATGGTAATAAGTGCGGAACAATCATTGGGTATTGGGGATATGCTTGATGTGGTTGTTAGCAAGTTTAAATTTCGTGTTTCTCCTGATGAGGATAAGGAAAAGATTAAAATTGCAATTGTTGGAAAACCAAACGCTGGAAAAAGTTCGCTTTTAAATAGGCTAACAAATTCAAATAGGGTGATGGTTAGTAATGTTGCTGGAACAACTAGAGATGCTATTGATACTCCTTTTAAATATAATAATAGAGATTATATTTTAATAGATACTGCAGGAATAAGAAGAAAGCGCTCAATTGAGAATGAAAGTGTTGAGTTGTATAGTGTTATTAGAGCGTTTGAGGCGGTTAGAAGAGCTGATGTTGTTTTAATTGTTGTTGATTGTGCTGATGGGTTAACGGAGCAAGATGTTAGAATCGCTGGCTATGTTCATGAGCAAGGAAAACCTAGCATTATAGTTATGAATAAATGGGACACAATAGAAAAAGATGATAAAACTATCAATAAGTTTAATGAAAAACTTTCAGAAGATTTGAAGTTTATGAGTTATTTCACACCACTATATGTGTCTGCTCTTAATGGTCAACGTGTTAACAAAATTATGGAGACAGTTGAAAAGGTTTATGAAAACGCGAACAGAAGAATTGGAACAAGTGTTTTGAATAATATTCTTTCTGAGGCTGTTTTAACAAACGAACCACCGATGAAAAGCGGAAAGAGGTGTAAAATATATTATATAACTCAAGCAAGTGTTACTCCACCAACTTTTGTTTTCTTTGTTAACGATAAAAATTTAATCCATTTTTCATACGAAAGATATTTAGAAAATTGTATTAGAAAGGCGGTAGATTTTTCTGGTACTCCAATTAAAATTATAATCAAAAGTAAAGGTGAAAAAGAATAGGGGAAATAGTTTATGTACTATAAAATAATAGGTTTTATCTTACTTGGCTATTTATGTGGAAACTTTAGTTTTTCAAGAATAGTAACAAAAATAAAATCTAAAAATGATAATAAAAAAGAAGATATTACTCAATATGGTTCCGGGAACCCTGGAACTATGAATATGCTTCGAACACAAGGTGCTTTATGGGGATTGTTAACCTTAATTTTTGATGCGCTAAAGTCGGCGATTCCATCAATTATTGCATTTTATGTGTTTGGAGGTCTTTCAAATATGCCTTACAGCAAAATTGCTGTTTATATAACTGGACTATCAGCCGTTGTTGGGCATATTTATCCCGTTTTTTATGGATTTAAGGGTGGAAAGGGAATCGCCAGTTCTGTTGGTGTTTTCTTCGTTGCTAATCCAATAGTTTCTCTTTGTATTTTAGCGTGCTGTGTAATTTTCTTTTTATTTGTTAAAATAGGCAGTTTAACTAGTTTTCTATTTATATTTTCATTCGCTGTTTTTGAAACGTTTTGGGAAAAAAACTTTCTAGTTCCTGAGATAATTATTCTTTTGTGGTTAATAATTTTATTAGATGTTTTTGCACACAGGCAAAATATCAAAAAGTTATTTTTGAAAAGTGAAAGAATAACATCTTTGCAAGAAGGTGTTAGAAAAGATGTTGAAAGATTAAAAGCTAAAAAACAAAACAAAATTGAAAATATAGAAACGAAAAAACAAGAAAAACTTGTTGAAAAGTATAATACTAAAAAAGAAATGATGGATAAAAAGTTTGAAAAGAAGGAAAGAAAGCTAGATAGAAAGTTTGATAAACGCGAAGAAAAGTTGAATAAAAAGCAGGCTAAAACTTCAAACAAATATGATAATAAGGCAAATAAGTTAGTGAAAAAAACAAATAAAAAAGTTGCTAGAATTCAAAAGTTTATAGAGTCATCAAAGCAAGATGATGGTGAAAATAATGAGTTGTTGTAAATGTTTTTGATTCAAGTTTTAGTTTACTGATTTAAGTAAATAATATTTTAATCGTGATTGAGTATTATTAAACAAGTTGGGTTTTTAGTGTGGAGAGATCCGCTTCAGATGGTGCTTTTAGTAGGATAGATTTAATTTTATTCAAACGTTATTATATTTTTATTCGAATTATATTAAGTATTAGGCTATATATTTGTGTTATATAGCTTTTTTCTTTGCGAATTTTTATAATATTGTTCTAAGTAAATTATGCCACGCATAAACTCTATTATAGCACAAATGGAGGATATTATGTGTAATTATGACATTTATAAAGATATTGCACAAAGAACAAGTGGTGATATCTATGTTGGAGTAGTTGGGCCAGTTAGAACTGGCAAATCAACTTTAATTAGTAAGATTTTAAATTTATTGGTTTTACCAAATATAAATGAAAAAAATATTAAGGAAAGGGCAATTGATGAAATGCCACAAAGTGCCGATGGTAAAATGATTATGACAACACAACCAAGATTTATCCCTAATGAATCTGTTAAGGTTGAATTAGAAAACGGTGTTAATATGAATGTTCGCTTAATAGATTGTGTTGGTTATTTAGTTGATGGCGCTGTTGGGCATATTGAAAATGATAAACCTAGAATGGTTAGAACTCCATGGAGTGATGAAGAAATGCCATTTGAAAAAGCGGCTGAAATTGGAACTGAAAAGGTAATAACAAACCACTCCACAATTGGGTTAATGGTAACAACCGATGGAAGTATAACCGACATTCCAAGGGAAAATTATGTTAAAGCAGAAGAAAGGGTTGTTGCTGAATTAAAGGCGTGCAATAAACCTTTCGTAATTATTGTTAACTCAACTCATCCCACAAGCCCAGAAACAAAAAATTTATGTAATTCCATAAGTGAAAAGTATGGAGTTAAGGCTTTGGCGCTTAATGTTAAGGAAATGGATATAAATGAGTTAAATAATGTGTTTGCAGGTGTTTTATCTGAATTTCCTATTAAACGTGTTGCGGTTAAAATGCCAGACTGGCTTAAAGCGTTACCACACACAAGTTTGATTATTCAAAATATTATTGAAGAAATTAAAAACTTTTTGAATGGATTAAATAAAATAGGTGATGTGCAAGCTGAAGGTGAGTTGTTTAAAAATAGTGATGATTTCGAACCGACATCAAATAAAGTTATTGAATTAGGTGATGGAAAAGTTGTAGTTGAATTAATTCCAAAATCAACATTGTTCTATAAGGTTTTAAGTGAACAATGTGGTGAGGAAATAAAAAGCGATTATCACTTGGTTTCGTATATAAAGCAATTATCTTTGGCGAAGGGATATTATGATAAATTTAAAGATGCGCTTGAGCAAGTGAAGGAAACTGGCTATGGTGTTGTTCAGCCAACACTTGATGAAATGACTTTAGAAGAGCCAAAAATTATAAAGCAAGGTGGCAAATTTGGTGTTAAATTGCAGGCAAGCGCGCCAAGTTTACATATTATGCAAGTAGATTTAAAAACGGAAGTTAATTCACTTGTTGGAAGTGAGCAACAATCAGAAGACTTGGTGAAATACTTATTAAGTGAATTTGAAAACAATCCACAAAGTATTTGGGAAACTAAGATGTTTGGAACGAGTTTAAATCATTTAGTTAATGAAGGGCTTCATAATAAGCTAGTAGCTGTACCTCAAGAAACTATGAAAAAGATGAGGAGAACTCTTGGAAGAATAGTAAATGAAGGCAAAGGTGGTATAATTTGCATTTTATTATAATACAATAGAGTGAATAAATATAGATTTATAAATATAACATTTGATAAATAAAAATTATAAAAATAATCTTTTAGTTTTGGTTGTTATTAATTTAAAAAAATCATAAAAATTGCGGGCAATTGTTAAGCTTGCAATTTTTTTACTAATAATATATTAAAAACAAGCAAAATTTAATTAGTTTTTAATAAATATTGTGATATGTTAAATAATATTTAAGTTTACAAGTATAAAATATTTGTATTTAAATCATATATAAAATTGTGTTTTTGCTCGAAGTGGCGTGTATAAAAATGCAAAAAAAGTGTTATTTACACAATTTAATTAATGCATAATTATGCAATTGTGTGTATTCAATCACGAAAGTATTAAGCATACAAACCAATCCACAAAATCAAAGATTGTGGTCGTAAAGGTGAGCTAGTTCTTTTTAAATTTTGATTGTACTTGTTTTTAATTGTTAAATTGAGTTAGTTGTGATAAAATTTTGATTATGAAAAAAATTATTGTCGTAAGTGACTCTCATGGTAATTCTGAGAAATTAGATTTTATATTTAAAAATTTCAAGTTTGATTATCTTTTTCATTTAGGTGATGGTTATAAAGATCTTGGACTATATCTTAACCTTCCAAATGTGTATGCGGTTCGTGGTAATTGTGACTTTTTCGTTGATGCAAAAGATGAAATTAGATTAACCATCGAAGGTTGTGATATACTTTTAACGCATGGGGATAACTATGGGGTTAAGTATGGGTATGAAAAGTTAGCTAATTATTGCAAAGATAATGGCATCGATATTGTTTGTTTTGGACATACGCACAATTATTTTTATGAAAAAATTAATGGTGTAATATTAATTAATCCAGGTGCACTTAAAAAGCAGTTATTTGATAAATCTACTGCTGTTATTTTGGAAATTGATGGCAAAACTATTAAAGTTGTTCCATTTTTTGTATAATGCAGTTAAAATATTCAATAAAATGTTTTATTTGCTTGTGTAATGACTTATTCTTTATTGTTCGTGGTAATATTTGCAACGATTAGATTATGCTATTTATTACTCAATTATTAATTTGTAATTGACTTTATTTTTTTGTTTGTGCTATCATCATTAGTAATTTTAGTTTATTTAAGGAGACTTTTATGATAGATATAAAAACTGTTGAATATCTAGCCAAACTAAGTGCGTTAGAATTTGAACAATCTGAAATGGAAAGCATTCAAAACGAATTGCAAAATATAACTTCATTTGTTGAACAAATTCAAAAAGTTGAAGTTGATGATGATTTAAAATATGATAATAGAACAAGCATAAGTGAGCTTAGAGATGATGTTGCTGTTAAAGGCTTCACTCAAGAAGAAGTTTTGATGAATGCACCACTAAAGAAAAAGGGTGCGTTTGCTGTTCCTAAAATGTTGGATTAATTGGAGGCTTTAATGGAGTTTAAAAATTTAAGTTTAGTTGAATTAGCTAAGGCTATAAAAGAGCAAAAAATCTCAAGTGAAGAGGTTACGAGATTTTATATTAAAAATTGTGAAGACAAAGCAAATTTAAATGCAGTCCTTGAAATTTTTTATGATGCTATAGATGAAGCGAAATTAATAGATGAAAAAATAAAAAATGGTGAGAATGTTGGTAAATTCGCCGGAGTGCCAATCTTAATTAAAGATAATATTTCCTTAAAAGGAAAACATTTAACATGTGGTTCTAAGTTTCTTGTGGGTTACACAAGCCCATATGACTCAACTGTTGTTAAAAAATTAAAAGAAGAAGGCTTTGTTTTTATTGGCAGAACTAATATGGATGAATTTGCAATGGGAAGCTCAACGGAAAATTCAGCCTTTGGAATTTGCCATAACGCACTTGATTTTGATAGAGTTCCAGGAGGTTCAAGTGGTGGTAGTGCTGTTGCTGTTGCAGGCGAATTAAGCCCGGTTTCTTTGGGAACGGATACTGGTGGTTCTGTTAGGCAACCATCTTCATATAATGGAGTTGTTGGAATGAAACCAACATATGGAAGGGTTAGTAGATATGGAATCGTTGCATATGGAAGTAGTTTAGACCAAGTTGGGCCAATCACCAAAACAGTAGAGGATAACGCGGAACTATTGCAAGTTATGGCTGGAGCTGATGAGCATGATCAAACATCTTTAAAAGATGATAACTTAGATTTTACTAGCAAATTAAATAAAAATATCAAAGGAATGAAAATAGGTCTTTCAAACGAAATTATGGATAAATTAAAGCAAACTGATGTTTATCCAGTTTATGAAAAACTATTCAATTGGTTAAATGAGCAAGGTTGCGAAATTGTTAATGTTTCAACTCCAAATATAACAAACACTCTTCCAGCTTACTATGTAATCGCTTTTGCAGAAGTTTCAAGCAATCTTGGTAGATTCGATGGAATTAAGTACACGGTTAGGAATCAAAAAGCAAAAGATGTTGATGAGATTTATAGGAAAAGCAGAACAGATGGCTTTGGAAAAGAAGTTAAGAGAAGAATTATGCTAGGAAACTATGTTTTAAGTTCTGGTTACTACGATGCATATTATCTAAAAGCAAAAAAAGTTCAACAAAAAGTTACCAATGAAATCAAAAAAGTGTTTGAAAAGGTTGATATAATGCTAACTCCAACAACTTGCGGGGAAGCTTTCAAAATTGGTGAAAAAGTTAATGATCCAGTTAGTATGTATTTGGAAGATATTTTTACAATTATTGCAAACACAACTGGAGTTCCTTGCCTTTCAATTCCTTGTGGAAAAGGTGAGCATAATATGCCTTTAGGATTGCAAATTTTTGCAAAACATAAAGATGAAGCAACAATTTATCAATTAGCTAATTTTATAGAAAAAAATTATAAGGGGGCAAAATAATATGAAAGAATATGATGTTGTTATTGGTCTTGAGATTCACGCAGAATTAAAAACAAATTCAAAAGTATTTTGCTCTTGTGAAAATGCTTTTGGTGGTGAACCAAACACTCATTGTTGTCCGGTTTGTATTGGACTTCCTGGTGCTTTGCCTATTATTAATAAAAAAGCAATTGAATTAACGATTAAAGCAGGCCTAGCTATGGGGTGTGATATAAACGATATTGCTATTTTTGAGAGAAAAAATTATTTTTATCCTGATTTAGCAAAGGCATATCAAATTAGTCAATTAGTTAAACCTATTTGCATTGGTGGTGGAATAAAATTAGATAGTGGCAAATTTATACGTTTGAATAGGATTCATTTAGAAGAAGATGCAGGAAAACTGATTCATGAAGGAAACACCACTCAAATTGATTACAATAGAGCAGGTGTTCCGCTTATTGAAATGGTTTCTGAACCAGATATTTCAAGTGCTGATGAAGCCTTAGAGTATATTACAAAACTTAGAAATAACCTTATATATGCTGGTGTGGCTGAATGCAAAATGGAACAGGGTGGAATGCGTTGTGATGTAAATTTATCAATTAAACCAAAGGGTAGTGACAAACTAGGCACAAGAACAGAAATGAAAAATTTGAATAGTTTCAAAATGATTCAACGTGCAATAAATTATGAGATAGAAAGGCAAATATCAGTTTTAGAAAGTGGTGGGACCATTAAACAACAAACTTTAAAATGGGATGATGCTCGTGGCGAAAACTATAGTATGAGAGATAAAGAAAATAGTAACGACTATAGGTATTTCCCAGATCCAGATATTTTAACTATCGACCTAGATAGAGAAACAGTTACAAGAATAAAGAGCGAGCTTCCAATGCTTCCAAGTGAGTTGTTTGAAATGTATATTGATAAGTATAATTTACCAAAATACGATGCTGAGATTTTAACAAAAGATAAGGCAACTAGTTCATTTTTTAATGAATGTGTTGCATTATATAACAATCCAAAAATTGTTTCAAACTGGACTATGACTGAAGTACTAAGGGAAGCGAAAAACGAAGAAGATGAAGAGATTAAAATTTCGCCAAAGCAATTAACAGATATTCTAATAATGTTAGACAAAGGTTCGGTTAGTCGTCAAAACGCAAAAGATTTATTTGCAATGCTTTGGGGAACTGGTGATGATGCCACAAAGATTGCGGAAAGCAAAAATATGATTAGTAATTTTAGTGAAGCAGAGTTGATTTCAGTTATTGATGATGTTATTAAAAACAACCAAAAAGCAGTTGATGAATATAACTCAACAAAAGATGATAAAGTTATTAATTTTTTAATTGGTCAAATTATGAAACAAACCAAAGGTAAAGCGAATGCGGGCGTTTGCAGATTAAAAATAATAGAAAAATTGAACTAATTTTAAAAACTCAATCTTGGAAATATTTTTAGGATTGAGTTTTTTGTTTTTAATATTAAGAAAATTCATTAAATGTATTTAATATATTGACATTTCACTTTAAAAGTGGCAAAATGTTCGTATATTTTATTTATAGGAGAAAATTGTGAGCAAGATAAGTGTTAATGAATATCGTGATCATGCAACTATTGAAGTTGTTGAGTCAGAAATAGGTAAAAAAGTTGTTGTTGCTGGTTGGGTTCATTCAATAAGAGACCACGGCGGTATCACTTTTATAGATTTAAGAGACCATTATGGTTTGGTGCAATTAGTTGTTAATGATCCAAAATTAATTGAGGGTGTTTGCAAGGAAACCACAATCTCAGTTAGTGGCTTGGTTCGTGGAAGAACAGAAGAAAACTATAACTTAAAATTGGTTTCGGGAAAAGTTGAAATAGTTGTTGATAGTTTAAGAATTTTAGGTGGTTGCGAAAAAGTACTTCCATTCGAAATTGCAGATAGTGAAAATGTTAAAGAAGATTTAAGATTAAAGTATCGTTTCTTAGATCTTAGAAATCCTGAGAATCATAGAAAAATCGTTTTGAGAAGTGAATTGTTGCATTTTACAAGAAATAAAATGCATGATCTTGGGTTTACTGAAGTTCAAACACCAATATTAACTTCATCATCACCAGAAGGGGCAAGAGATTTCTTAGTTCCTAGTAGATTAAATCCAGGAAAATTTTATGCACTTCCTCAAGCACCACAACAATTTAAACAATTGCTAATGTGTTCGGGATTTGATAGGTATTTCCAAATTGCACCTTGTTTTAGAGATGAAGATGCTAGGGCGGATAGAAGCCCAGGTGAGTTTTATCAAATGGATATGGAAATGTCTTTTGCAACTCAAGAAGATATTTTCAAGGTTATTGAAGATGTGTTGTATAGTATTTTTACGGAATTTTCAGATTTGGAAGTAACAAAACCACCATTCGTTAGAATTCCATATAAAGTTGCAATGGACAAATATTGCTCTGATAAGCCAGATCTTAGGAATCCATTGATTTGCCATGATATGACTGAAATATTTAAAAACACAACATTTGGTGTGTTCCAGAATAACACAGTTAAAGCAATCTGTGCTTCTTGTGGTGATAAGCCAAGAAGATGGTTTGACTCAATTGTTAAATTTATCACAGATAACGAAGGCAAGGGCTTAGGATATATGAAATATGATGAAAATATGGTTCCAAGCGGTGCAGTTGTTAAATTCTTCAGTGAAGAAGAATTAGAAGCAATTAAAAAAGAATGTGATGCAAAACCAAATGATGTTGTTTTCTTTATTGCTGATAAGAAAAACCAAGCAACTAAACTAACTAATATTTTAAGAAATAAATTGGGTACTGAACTTGATTTAATTGATAAATCAAAATTTGCTTTTTGCTGGATTGTTGATTTCCCATTCTTTGAAGAAGATGAAGAAACAGGAGATGTTGCTTTTTCGCACAACCCATTTAGTATGCCTCAAGGCGGTATGAATGCGTTGTTAAATGATGATCCATATTCAATCGTTGCATATCAATATGATGCAGTTTTAAATGGCGTTGAATTGGCTTCAGGTGCTGTTAGAAATCACGAGCCAGAAGTTATGAAAAAAGCCTTCAATATGGCTGGTTATTCAGATGAAGTTGTTGAAAGTAAATTCCCAGCACTATATAATGCTTTCCATTATGGGGCACCACCTCATGCAGGATTAGCATTTGGCTTTGATAGAGTAGCAATGTTCCTATGTGGAATTGATGCAATTAGAGATGTTATTGCATTCCCATTAAATAGTAAAGCGCAAGATATTATGATGGGTGCTCCTTCAGAAGTAACTGAAAAACAACTAAGAGAAGCTCATATTAAATGCAGATAATAATGTTTTAATATAGGTTTGTATTTAATCTAGAGATAATTGTGTTAATAGAATGAATTAATAAAAAAATGCTTGATCTCTCAAGCATTTTTTGTTTGTATAATTATTAATAATAAATATATCTTCCTTTGAATATTTTTTATGTTCAATTTCATTATATTGCTTAAATTTTAAGAAGTTAGTTAAAATAAAAATGTTGCATTATGTATTTTTATACATAATGCAACATAAATATGCAAACAATATTAAAAAGTTTTTACACTAAATCAAGACTATTATCGTATTCTTTCAACACAACTTCTAAGTCTTCACCAGCAACATTTTGACTTAAAAAATCTTTTCTTTCAATTGGGTTATTTATAAAATTATAAGCAATATCTAGTTTTGAATAAGCAACATTTGAAAGAGTATTGTATAGTGGGGTAATAGAGTGTTTTTCAATATCTGTTGAACTTTCATAAACGTTTTCTTGCTTCCTAATGTCCGCAAGATAGAATGGAATATTTTTTTGTGCACAATAATCTCCAAAATCTAAGGTTGATGTGTCAGCTAAGTCATCTTGAGCATTGCAAATTGTTCCACTGTGGTAGGTTGATTGAAGAACAAATGCTGGTTTTTGAAGTAAAGATTTAAACAATGAATAATCAAGATTTGGGTGAGGGCGAACAAGCAATCCATTATTGTTTTTATTTGAAGATAAATCAAATCTGTATGATGAGTTTGACTTAAATGGGGATTGTAAAAATTTAATGTAACCATCTTTGCTTACAGTTGCAAAAGATGTGTTTCCAAATCCATAAAATTCTTCAGATTGAGAAGTTGGCTCTTGAATTCTTGAACCCATATGAATTCTCGTAAAATCTTCACTAGGGTTTTTGTAAGATACAAAAACTCCACCAATTCCAGCATCGCTTGCTTTCTCGATAAATCTGCAAGCAGATTTGAAATTTGCAACGCCGTTTGCTAAAGGATTATTTAAAACTTTATTGCTAGAAACCATAACAATTGGTTTTTCGGCATTTGCAAACAACATTGAATAGAATGGTGCACCAAAAGCAAGGGTGTCGGTTCCATGGGTTACGATTATGCCTTTGTTGTCCTCTTTTAAAGCTTCATCAATGCTCTTAGCAATTGCGATTTGATTTGCTCTTAACATATTTTCACTTAAAATATACACAGGTCTAGCAATTGAGAATCTTTCGGTGTTTTCTCCGCTTAAGGATAGAAGTAATGATGATGATGCTTCATCAGTTTTTGTTTCGCCACCATTTGTAAAACTTCCTATTGTTCCGCCTGTGAATATAACTTTAATATCTTTGTTTTTCATAACTTTTCCTCCTTATATTACTGAAAATTTATTAAACTTTGAAATGATTCTTTGGTTGCTTTTTGTTTAAAAAACAGGTGAGATGCCGTATGGTTTACAAATTTTCACTTCAAGTTTCTAATCAAATTGATAAGTATGAGTTGATCTATACTTTAAAATTCAACAACATTATAACAAATCAAAAAACAAAAAACAATACCAAAGGTGAAAATATAAAGTTATTATTTGATGTTTCAAGAAAAAATAGAGATAAAAGTTAAAAAAAATAATTTTTTTGAAAAAATATTGTTGACAATTAAGCAATTGCGTGATAATATATGCTTATGTTGATTGCAAATCAGCAAAAAAGTGTGCGGGTGTAGCACAATGGTAGTGCTCCAGCCTTCCAAGCTGGCTGCGTGGGTCCGATTCCCATCACCCGCTCCAACCATTTATTAATTTAAGTGTGTATTAAATTAAAACTGGTTTTCAATAGTTTCATTTATTTGAGTGCCAGTAGCTCAGCTGGATAGAGCATCGCCCTTCTAAGGCGAGGGTCAGGGGTTCGAATCCCTTCTGGCACACCATTTTTATGATTTGGTGGGTATAGTTCAGCTGGTAGAGCGCCAGATTGTGGCTCTGGAAGTCGTGGGTTCGAGTCCCACTACTCACCCCATTTATTTATAATTTATGATCCATTAGCTCAGTCGGTAGAGCACATGACTTTTAATCATGGTGTCCCGCGTTCGAATCGCGGATGGGTCACCACTATTGGGGTGTAGCCAAGCGGTAAGGCACAAGACTTTGACTCTTGCATTCGTAGGTTCAAATCCTGCCACCCCAGCCAAACCGTGCGAGTGTGGCGAAATTGGCAGACGCGCCAGACTTAGGATCTGGTGAGAAATCGTGGGGGTTCAAGTCCTCTCACTCGCACCAAAAAATATAAATCACTTACGCTTGTCGTAAGTGATTTTTTTGTCGAGAATGGATGAGATGGTTCACTAATAAATTTAACTTGTAATAGTTTCTTCGTTTCTATTTACTATTGATGGGATAATTTGAAATTTATAATGTTATGAAAAAATATGGTCAAACATTTTGTTTCTTATCAATAAAATGATATACTATATCCAGTAATTATTTATGGAGTTATGTTATGAACAACATTAAGGAAACAAAAGAAGGGGTTACTATCAATTGCCCGGGTTGTGGTTCTAAGCTATGTTATGATCCTAAATGTAAGAAATTTATTTGTTCCACTTGTAAAAATGAATTAACATTAAAAGAACTAAAAAGTAAAAAGTCAAGCATTGAAAAAAATACCATTGCAGACAAAAAGTCAAAGGACTATATTTGTCCTAATTGCGGTGCAAAGGTTGATGCGGAAAAAAATTCAGCTACTGGTTTTTGTGGTTATTGTAAAAGTCCAGTTATACTTAGTGGTAGAATTTCAGGAACAGACAAGCCAACATATATAGTTCCTTTCCAAATCGATAAAGAAGAAGCATTTAAAGCCATCAAAGAATATTTAAATCAATTTAGTTACGCACCTAAAGCTTTCAAGAAGAAAAGCAATTTAGCAAAAATAAGTAGTTATTATTATCCAGCTTGGAATTCAAATTTTAAAACAAATTCTAGTTACACATTTAAAGCGTATAACGAATCATCATATAGAAGAGGGGATTATATCTACACCACAAGGAAATACTATGATGTTGTAAGAGAAGGTGATATGGATTTCGAGAACATATCAGTTTTCGCTTCAAAAGATGATGCCACTGAATTAATTGAAAATGTGTTGTATTATCCTAAAAACGATTATGAAGAATTTGCTCAAGAATATCTTTCGGGGTATAACTCTAAAATAAATGAATATACATATCAAGAAGTAGATAATAAAACAAGGCAAAAATTGGATAAATTTGCTAAAAATGCAATGCTTGAGACTGTTCGAAATTATGATTCTATATCATGCAATAATTATAGTAATCAAGTTCTTTCAGAAGAGCATAATAATGTTATGCTTCCAGTTTGGGTTGCAGATTTCAAATTTGGTAAAAAAACCTATAAATTTATGATAAATGGTGTAACCGGTAAATGTTGTGGGCAAGTGCCATATAGCAAAGGATTAGTATTTAGAAATTCTTTATTTGTTTCGGCTGGGATTTTTGCATCAATTGTTTTTTTGGGGGTATTAGTAAATGTTCTCTAAGAAAAAAAATACTGGAAAAAATAAGAAAAAAAAGTTATCAAAACTTGAAATAGTTGCGATAGTTATTCTAGTTGCAAATGTGCTTGCATGGTTAATTTTAGCGGGAGTTCACCTAATCCCAAATTGCTATGGGCCAAGAACCAACACAAATAATGTTGAACAACTTTGCTTTGATGATTTTCATTTATTCACTGAAGCTGATGCTATAAGAATTAACACCGCTTGTAAAAATGTTCAAAAAAAGTATGGTGTTAATGTGTATGTGGCAACTTGTGAAAGAATAAATAAATATGGTGAAGGTGAAGACAAAGCTAAAATATGGGGAGTTGATTTCCTAGAGGCTCATGGATTAAGCCAAAATGATGATTTATTATTGATTATACTAAATGCTTTCTCTAGCAATGTGGTATATGACACATCGGAAAATAGTTATTCTTATAATGGCAGGAAAAGTTATCATTTTGATTTATATTACTATGGAATATGTTCTCAAAAGGTGACAAAGCTTGAAGTGCAAACAATATTATATTCAAAGGCTGGAGATGATATATTAAAAGGTGATTCAACGTCTGCTGATGGTGTTTGTTCAATGGTAAAAAAATATGCTTTTGCATATAAATTTGTTTATCCATCTGTAGTTATTGTTGGCTTTGCTATGACCGGAGCTATAATCGGGCTAGGGGCTTTGGTTGCACTGTTTATTTTCACATTGCGTAAATGTAAAGAAGTTTATGGACATATTGGAGATGAATTTAATTCGGAAATTTTATGCGATCATAATTTAAGATTAAAAGTTAAAACAGATACATATTCTCACTCAACAACTGATTCGCATTATTCACCAATTTTTCCTGAAAGTTCATCAAGTAGTAGTGGTGGTAGTAGTGGAAGCAGTAGTAGTTCATCATCGAGTGGTGGTGGTGGCTCTGGCTGGGCAGGTGGCAGATAAGCATCGTATAGTGAGTAAAATCAAACTTGTAAACAAAAACCACAAGTATATTAAATTAATTTTTGCTTAAAGAGTTAAAGAAAAAAACTGAAATAGTATAAGAAACTATTTCAGTTTTTTTGTGTGTTAATTTTAATTCATCAACACAACAGCAAAGTTTAAAACCGTTGCAAATGCAATCCAGGCAAGGTATGGAATTTGTAAGTAAGCAGATGTTTTATTGATGCCGTGAAAAATTTTTATCATAATTACAACCAAAGCAATTAAAATCATTAAAATTACTAAAGCAACAATAAATAATTTAAGTCTAAAGAAAGCTAAGGGCCATAATAAATTCACAACCAACTGAATAAAAAAGATTTCAATTGCAGAATTTCTAATTGAACTTTCACTAACTAGAATTAAATATAATGAAATTCCCATCAATACATATAAAATTGGCCAAGCAACGCCAAATAACCAAGATGGTGGGGCAAACGCTGGTAAATTTAAACTTTCATAAATTTCCTTACTTCCAAGAGAAAGCAAAAAACCAATCAACGAACTGCCAATAGTAACGCTTGCTGAAATTAAAATAATTTTCCAATTTACTTTTTTCATATAATTTCCTTTTGTTTTTTCATAGTTTATGTAATTCAAGTTAAAATATATGTGAAATTTAATTAATTAAATAAATATTTTCTAAAATTGTTTCTTTTATTTAAATATTAGTGTTAAACTCATATAAATAATATAATTATGTGTGATAAAGGATAAAATAATGATAAATATAGTTTTAATTGAACCTGAAATTCCACAGAATGCTGGGAATATAATAAGAACTTGTGCGGTTACTGGTGCAAAGTTATATATGGTTAAGCCTCTAGGCTTTGAAGTGAGCGATAAACATTTTAAAAGAGCAGGCTTGGATTATTTTGATATGGCAAATGTTGAAATAATAGATTCTTTTAATGAATTGCAAGAAAAAAATAAGGGTATTCCTTTTTATTTTGCTTCAACTAAAGCAAAAAAAGAGTATTCCGAAGTGTGTTATCCAGATGATTGCTTTTTAGTGTTTGGAAAAGAAAGTTATGGAATAAGTGAAACTATATTAAAAAATAATTATGATAACTGCATTCGAATTCCTATGAGAGAAGGTTGCAGAAGCTTAAATTTAAGCAACTCAGTTGCAATAGTCTTGTATGAAGTCTTGAGGCAAAGGGGTTTTAAAGGATTAAACAAGGAAGGGCACTTAACAGGTAGAAAGGAAGTAGATTAAGCTATTTTTATAAATTGCTGTAAAATTATTTACAAATTATTAGATATTTTGTAAAATTAACTCATCATTCAAAGGAGATTATTATGGAAAAAATATTGAACGACATTTGGCACTGGATGATAACCGAGGGTGTTAAGGTTGTTTTAGGGTTTGTAGTTTTATATATATTATGTAAAATTATAAATGTAATTTCAAAAAAGCTTGAGAAATCTTTATCTAAAAAGAAGATAGATAAAACAATCACGATAACAACAATCTCTGTTGTTAGGAAGGTGCTTAAAGTGTTGCTATTCGTTTGCTTCTTAACATATCTAGGAATTGAAACATCTGCTATTACTGGTGTTATAACATCAATTGGATTAACCGTAGGTCTTTCACTTCAAGGCTCACTAAGCAATCTTGCAGGTGGAATCATTTTAGTTATTTTACGCCCTTTTAAAATTGGTGACTGGATTGAGTGTGCTGATGGAACAAGCGGAACGGTTGAAAAGATAGAATTATTTTTCACACAAATTGCAACTGGCGATAATAAGCTTGTTATGATTCCAAACTCAACGTTAGCTAACGGGAAAATAATAGACTACAACACAAAAAGAACGAGAAGATGGGATTACATCTTTTCTATTGCCTATGAGGCTGATTTTAAAAAAGCAAAAGCGATAATCATGAATTGTATTAAAGAAAGTAAATTATATTTAGTTGATCCAGAGCCATTTGTTAATTTAAAAACACACAATAGTAGTTCGATAGATATAGTTGTGAGGGTTTGGGTTAAAAGTTCTGATTATTGGAAATTAAATTGGTATATGGTTGAAGCGGTCAAAGAAGCATTCGATAGGAATGGAATATCAATTCCATATCCGCAAATGGATATCCATGTTAAAAACGATGCTGATTACACGCCAGTTAATTATGATATCAAGAATTATTCATTTAAAACTAATTCTGGACAAGAAATAAACATTGAGAATGATGGTAGAGTCGAGTTTAATGATGTTGTTGCAAGTAAAGAGCAACTAGATAAGTACGATGAAGAAGTTGCTGCTTTTGATAAAATTGTTACTGGTGCAATTTTCAAACACACCTCAAGTAAGAAGAAGAACGAGATAAAAAAAGTTAAAAAAGCAAAGAAGAAAAACAAAAAAACAGCTGTTAAAGAAATGGGTGTGCTAACAACTGGACCAATCAAAGATGAAGATGAAAAGATTGATAAAGATGATTCACTAGAATCTACTAAAAAAGAAGATGATAAAAAGTAAATAATTTAATAAAACTCCAATGCTGTTTAAGTCAGGGTTGGAGTTTTTTTGTGTGATAAAATGCATGATAATAAAGGAATATATTGTCGAAAAAACAAATAAAATATAATATTGATGTTGTGTGATAGGCACTATATCATTTTTAATAATTGGCTTACTTTCGTGGCTATTGGTTAAATTGTTGATAATTATTTACTTCCATAATTATCTTGCCTTGACTCATATGTGAATATATGTTAATATATAAGGTATAGAATAGTAATTATGCACAATTTAAATTGTAGAGAAAATTATGAGAAAAGTATTCAAATATATATTATTTAGTTTAATAATGGTGATATCAGGTATTGCTTATGTTTCATGTGGAAATAAAGATAAATCATTCAGCGTTAGTGGTTATGTTATGTGTGAAAACGGTTATATTGAAGATGCAATCGTAACAAGCGATATTGGTGCTATTAAAACTGATGCTAATGGGTTTTACGAATTTAAAGGCTTATATTCTGGAATAACTATATCTATCGAACATCCAAATTATTTTTTCCCAAACTCTATAGCAACAGCATTTAGCCACGCTGACAACATTGACTTTATTGGTTACACATATTATGATGTTAATGGTGTAGTTAAGAGTGGCGATGAGAGTGTGCCTAATGCCATTGTTTATGCTGATGGCTTGATGAGTTGTAAGTCTGAAACCAATATCAATGGTGAGTTTAAAATAAAGAATGTTGCTGGTAAGGCTGAAGTAACGATATTAAAAGATGGATATAAATTTGAATCTCAAGATGTTACATTAAGAAATCATAACAATATTATTTTCGATGGAAAAACAAATGTTAGTGTTGCCATTGAGTATAATGACAATGTTGAAAGACCAAATTTTGATATTGAAATAGGTGATGATCTTTACGGGAATTGTGAATTAAACCAAAAGTTTAATAGTATAAGTGTTGGCTCAATTGTTAAACCAGTAAAAAACGGTGTCTTGTTTGTTCCTGAAAGTTATGAAGTGAAGAAAGAAGATGAGTTGATTGAATTTCAAGCATATAACGTATATGACTATGCAACCACTGTTTTTTGTGGAACAACGCCACTTGCAAACGTAGAGGTTTGGGTTGATGGTAAACTTGAAACAACAACAAATTCAAACGGTTCATTCTCTCTAGCAAATTTATATGGAACAAAAGAAATTGTTTTAAAATTAAATGGATACATTTTTAATAAATATTCAATCAATTATGAGTATCAACCAAGTAAAATACTTGCTAAGAAAGCTGTGTATGCTAGAGTTGTTGATGATATTGGTGCCCCAATAAAAGATGTAGTTGTTTCTTGTGGAGATAATGTTTCATCAACAGATTCAAACGGTTATTTTGAATTAAATGAGTGCGAAATTGGCGATGTGTTAACATTCATTAAAGAAGGTTATTTAATTAACGATGTTAAATTAGATTTGGCAAGATTAAGTAATGTTTATGCTTTTAAAGTTTATTCAGCTAAGATATCGGTTTTATGTAATGAAAAGCCACTTAGCGGAGTTAATGTTAATATTCAAACAAGTGCAGGTGAGAAATCTTTCAAAACCAATGCAAGTGGTGAATTGTTTTTGTCCGAATTAACAGGTGAAATAGAAGTTTCATTAAGCAAAAATGGATATCATATGAATGGTTCGATTTTGCTAAATAGTGATAATAATGAATTCTGTGTGGAAGCAAAAAAAATATATGCTTTAATGATAAACTCATCAAACGAGTTCAATTTGTTTATTAAGCAAAGCAATAAAAATTATCAAATAAAAAGTGGTGAAGTGTTTACTCTTACTTATCTGTATGGCGAGAAGAATATTATCCTTGAAAGAAATAATTATAATCCAGTAGAGATTGTTATCAACGAAGATAATTGCACTTTCAACGATATTGTATTTGAATATAATATTGCTGGTGTGGTAAAAACAGGAATCGTTCCAATAAAAGATGTTGTTGTTAAAGATTTAGATGGTAATGAATTGGCAACAACTGATAAAGATGGTAAATTTAAAATTAACAATTTATCAAATGAAAAAACACTAGTTTTTGAAAAAGAAGGATATGTTTTTAATTTAAAACCAGTTGTGTTCCAAAACAATAGTAATATAGAAATTCAAGGAACTTACTCTATTTCTGGTGTTTGCAAAACTCAAAACATTGAATCAGGAATCGTGGTTGAATTGCTCAATGATGAATCATCTGAAGTTCAAAATTCAATAACTGATGAAAATGGAATATATAGATTTTCTGGTTTAAGTGGGGTGAATACTGTTTATATTCCAAACATAGAAGCGTTTTCAACAATAGTGCATAATGAAATAACATCATATGGGAAATACGATTTTATAGCTGATTCATATAAAATATCAGGCTATGTTAAAACGGGCAATGTCCCAATTGAAAAGGTTAAAATAACAGCTGGAGAATATGTTACATACACAGATGAAAATGGTTTTTATGAGTTTTCATCATTATCTAACTCAGTTGAATTTGTTTTGGAAAAAGAAGGATTTATATTCGCTGGAGATATGCGCGTTGATAACACTAAAAAGGGTACAAATGTTAATTTTAATGCAACTTATAAAATAGTTGGTATGATTAAATGTGTTAGTGTTTTAGCAGATGTAAATGTTAAATTAAATGATAAAGAATTGTTGAATACAAGTGATGGATATTTTGAAATTTCAGACTTGTGTGGCCAAAATACATTGTCTTTTTCTAAGTATGGATACAATTTTAAAGACATAGTTATTTGTGGTTACGAAAGTTTAGAAGTGCTGGCTTCTTACTTTGTTGAAGGATACATTAAATGTGGTGATTCGTTTGTTTCAAATGTTGTGATCACCGGTGGAAATAGTTCAACAAAATCTGATTTATTGGGCTATTTTAAATTAGATGATTTAAGCGAAACCACTACTATTCAATTTGCTTTAAATGGCTATAATATTGCTAATTCTGAAGTGAGTGGTTATTTAAGTATTGAAAAGCAGTCATCATACATAGTTTCGGGTATAATAAAAAATGGAACAAAAGCTATTCCAGATGTTGAAGTATTTGTTAATAACTCTTTAATGGCAAAAACAAACAATGTGGGTGAGTTTGTGATAGATAACTTGGCAGGTGTTAATAATATTTCGTTTAATCATACGCAATATGTAATTCCAAGAGAAAATGTTTCAGCACCAGTATTAAATAGAATATTTAAGGCAACTTACACTATTTCAGGTTATGTTAAATTAAATAATGTTGGAATGGAAAATGTTGAAGTATCTGCTCAAGGGTTAACAACTAAAACAGGCAGTAATGGATTCTATTCACTTGCTGGATTGTATGGTGAAGGTGTGTTAGATGTGAGGTTAGCGGGTTACTCATTTGTTGGTAGTAGAGAATTTGATTCTCCTAAAGAGTTGGATTTTACTGCTCAGTATTCAATCAAAGGTCTTGTTTATAGTGGAAATATAAAAATTGCCAATGCGAAAATAAGTTATGATGGTAGTTTTGTAACTTCAAATGCGTTAGGTGAATTTGAGATAAATAATTTGACTAGTCCAGTTTCTTTAAATGTTGAAAAAGAAGGTTATAACTTCAATCAGACTTTAAATTTTTCAGATAGAAATCTAGATATTAAAATTGAGATGTATTATAATGTGAAAGGAAAGATAGAGTCTTCAAAATCAGTTCAAAATGTTAAGGTTGTTATTGAAGATTCAAAGGGGGTTAGAGATACCTTCACAACCTCAGCATCTGGCGAGTTTTCATTCAATGAAGTTTATGGTAAATCAGTAATTAAATTAAGCAAAAATGGCTTTAGATTTGATGATATTTATCTTCAAAAAGAAAATTTAAATATTGTGTCAAATCCTGTTATTGTGTACTCTATTTCGGGTGGCATTAAAGCTGGTTCATATGCAATTGGTGACGCAATAGTTGATGCGGGTAAGTTTACATCTAATGTTAAAATGGATAGTAACGGAAACTTTACAATTAGCGAAGTTGATGGTCAAATTACTATTAAAGCCGTGTTAAATATGCATGCTTGCACAAAATTTATTAGCAATCAAGTAACCATATCTGAAGGCTCTCAAACAACAGGAATACAATTATCATTTGATTTGAATGATTACTGTTATTATATGTATGAGCAAGGTCTTCAACGAATGAAAGATAACACATATGAAACTGAATTAAAAGGAACAGTTGAGTTGTCTGTTGGCGGAACACAACAAGTTCGCGGGTTTAAGAAAAAGGGAAAAGATAATAATATTTTGTTTGAACAGTTGAATTATGGAAAAGAAATTCTAGGTGTTGATCCTAGAATGGCAATTAGGAGCTATATGGATCTTAAAAATGAGCCTAATAATGTTTACTACAAGCAAACAAAAAATGTTTCAACAAGTTGCGTTCCAACATATAGCGGTGATTATCAATCAATAAGTTATGCAGGTTATAAAAACAAATATGGAGTTGATCCGCAAGGATTCTTCCCTTACTTGATTACTCAAAGCACCGTTTCAAGTATTTCGGATATTAATAAAGATGGAACTAAGTTAAAGTTTACATTTAATTTAAATACCACAACAGCAGTAGGAAATTATAAAATAAATATGAAAGCGATGAGTGGTGAACAAGCGGACAAATTTAATTTTGTTAAAGTAACATTTGAGTTTGATGGGGAAGTGTTAACAAATTCAAGATGCTATGAACAGTACACAATCGTTAAAGGTGTAACGGTAACAGCAACTGGTGATTTGAAAGAAAGCTATAGAATCACAAATGGTGCAACAGTTGTTGAAAAAGTATAAATTTTTAGTTAAGAAGTTTGACTATAGCTTCAACTTCTTAACTAAATAATATATAAAAAGTCTTTATTTTTTGAATAAAGTGTGATATAATTCATATATATGGGCGAAAATGGAATTTTCTAATGTTTTGTGTATATAAGTGTTGAAATATGAAGAAAAAAATAACCAATTTGATGTTTAGTTTAATAGCCGTAGTTTTTTGTTGTGTAGCTTTTATTCCAACAAGAGTTTTTGCATCTCAAACTAACATTTTAGAGTTATCAAATAAAGGTGTTTATAATTTGTTCAATGATGGATTGAATGGTGCTAGCGGAACAAATGATTTTTTTAATCATAAAACCGATGCACAATCATATGCTTCATATAATAAGTCAAATTCGAATGAAATTATTTATAGTTCTTCAAATATGTGTTCATCAGCGTGTGAGTGTAATGCGGATTTTGTTTCAATTATGAAATTGAGTGATAATTTATATGCGTTAGCGCAAAAAGGCATTATTTCAATTAGAGCATTTGCAAATTTTTGCTCTCCAACAGAATCAGATAAAGATAACCCAGAAAAAATAACAATGAAATTATATTCATTTTCAAATTGTGATGAGAGTAATTTATCTATGGATAGCTTAAGTGAAGAACTTGCTTATGCAGATGTTTCAAATACCCAACCTTCTTACGCATCAAGCGATTATTCGTTATCATTAAATGAAATTTCTGGAAAATATATTGCTTTGAGATTTACTTCTGATTATTCGAAAGCAAAACCGGGATTCTTAGGTGCTGTTGGTACTAGTTACAACACAATGAAAGTTAAAAATCCTAGAATTGAAATTGTTTATAAATCGTATACTGTTTCTGATAATATGGGAACAATAAATGGTTCATACGACTATGGAGATTCAATATCGATTAATATTCCCAAAAAGGCTGGCTATGAATTTAATAAAGTTCTAGTTAATGGAATAGAGAGTGAAGTTCAGGGTGGAAAATTAAAGTTCATCGTTGAAGGAAACGCTAATATTGAGTTTTTATATAGAAAAATACTAGCAATCAACATTGTTGAAAATTATTATTATAATTTCGGTAATGCTATCGATCTTGTTTATGATTTGGAGCAAAATGTGCAATTCGATTATTTTAAAAATGGAAACAAAGTTGAATCAATTTCTGAGTTGGGTGAATATTTGGTTAAGTATTCATATATTGATGATAACTATGTTTTAAGCGGTGAAACAAAAGTGTTTGTTAACCCAATAAAATACACTGATTTAAGCGTTAATAAACAAGAATTTACATATGATGGAACTGAGAAAACTTTAAGTATTAATAACCCAAAAGAATTAAAACTTGAAACCACGATTATGAAAGATGGAGTTGTTGTTTCGCCGATTGATTCGGGTTCTTACACATATATAATTAAATGCACGGAATATGGTTACATGGCTGAGATTTCAGGTGAGTTTATAATTAATCCCAAAGAGGTTTATTTAAGCTTTGAAAATGAATATAACAAAGAATATGATAGCTCGGCTTTTGAAATGATTGATGAAAAAGAGTATGAATATGAAATAATATTCAAACAAGATGGCGTTATTGTAAACCCTATTAACGTTGGTCTTTACACTTGCGAAATAAAATTGCTAGATAAAAATTATAAAACCAGCCAAGTGTTCAACTTAGAAATTACTAAAAGAATAGTGAAATTTGTTGCAAACACAAAGAGTCAAATTTATGGTGATAGTGTTGGTGGCCTTTCATATAGCATCATAAATGGAATTGAGGGTGTTGAATATAGCGTTTCAATCTGTTGTAATGTTGAGCAAAATATTGGAGTTTACGATATTTACTTTGAAAATAAATTAGAAAACACAAGCAATGTTGAATATATTTATGAAAATGCTTCATATTTTGTAAATCCTAAAAAATTAGTGGTTATTCCAGAAGCGAACCAATATAAAATGTTTGGTGAAGAAGATAAGCCATTTTTGTATAGTTTTTCTGGTTTAATAGATGGTGATATAATTTCAGGTGAAATATCAAGAGAACAAGGTGAAAGTGCTGGTAATTATTTGTTCACACTTGGAACTTTATCAAATTCAAATTACAACATTGAAATCAAAAACGAATACTATAAAATTTTGCCACAAAGATTGATAATAAAAGCTAAAAATTATCAAAAGGTTTATGGCGAAGAAGATCCTGAAAAACTAGACTTTGAAATAATTTACCCTTTAAATGTTAGCATTGATTTATCTGGTGAACTTTGTAGAGAAGAAGGGGAAGATGTTGGCAGTTATAGAATAAAGTTAGGTTCTTTACAAAACAAAAACTATAACATAGTTTTTGTTGGTGCGAAATTTGAAATAACTCCCAAAGATGCTTTTGTGTTTATCAATAATTCAACTAAGTATTATTCAGATGAAGACAATTTAACCTACACATGTGAAGGTTTAATAAATGGGGATTCTTTAAGTGGTAACTTATCAAGAGTCAGAGGCGAAAATATTGGAAAATATGAACTTAATTATGGTTCGTTATATAATAAAAACTACAATTTAATTTTCGAAACAAATCTTAAAAAATACTTAACCATTCAACCAAAGAAAGTTACCATAACCGCAACTAATATTGAAAAAGTATATGGCGATCCTGATAAAGAATTGTTATTTGCTTCTAGCATTGAAATTGATAAAACTCAAATAGAAGGTAAATTATCAAGAGTTAAAGGCGAAAATGTTGGAAGTTATGCGATTGAAATGGGAAGCTTATCAAGTTTAAACTATAGCATTGAGTTTGTTCCTGGTGCTTTTAAAATCAATCCTAGGGAAATAGTTGTTTCAACCCAAAATTATTCAAAAAAGTATGGGGAAGAGGATCCTTTTATTGATTATAAATTATATGGGATTGTGAAAAATGACCAAGTTGAAGTTGAAATTTTAAGAGAGCAAGGTGAAAATGTTGGTAAATACAACTTTCAAATAGGTGCCATTTCTAATGAGAATTATATTGCAAAATTTGATAACGAGTATTGTTTAAGCATTGAGAAAATTGAGCCTATAGTTTTTCTTAATGATGTTGAAGTTTATTATAACGGTGAAACATTTGAATATGAGTACAATGGCTTAGATCTTGATTTTAAATTTACTATAAATGAGAAAGAAGAAGAACCTATTAATGCTGGCGAGTATGAATTTTATGCAGAGTTTATTGGTGATGAAAACTTTCTTCCAACAATTTCAAATACTGCTAAATTAACCATCAAAAAACTAATACTTCCTGTAACTGTAACATACACTTCATTCATCTATGATGGAAATGTTCATGAACCAATTTACATTTGTGAAGATAGTAGTGTTGAATTAAATATTGTATTTGGGGATAGTGATCCATCAACAATTGGAACCCATGCATTTAAATTAATTCCTTCAAATGAAAACTATGAAGATATTGAAGGAGAAATCACAATTATTGAAGAAGTGCAAACTGCAATTGTGAATGGGGTGTCAATGCAAATAATTGAGGGGAATATTTCTTCAGATGCTAAAGATAAAATCAATATTTCAGTTTCAAATATAAACAATAACATAGCAGGGTTTAAATTGCCAATTTCAAATAAAAAGGTTATAAAAGCTTTTAAAACTGATTATAACAACACAGTTCAAGCATCTAAATTTATGCTTCAAATCGATGCTGAAAACTTGAATGGAAGTGAAATTCAAATCTTTGCAATAGATGCCAATAACAACCTAATTGAGGTTCAATATGAAATAATAGATGGAAAAATGGTTTTTGAAACAAACAATGCAAATTTAACGTATATTATCACTGAATTTGCACAAAATTCGCTTTCAATATATCAAATTTTTATAATAATTGCAGTTATTGCATTCTCAATTTACATTTATTTCATAACAAGAAAATTCAACAAAAAAGTTAAGCAAAAAAGATAACATTTTTAAAGCATATTTAAATAATATGCTTTTTTATTTGTTATACACTTGTAATTATTTGTTTAAAAAGGTTGTTATATGATATAATTTGTATTATTTAAATTATATTATATATACTAAATGTATAGGAAAGGAGACTTATGAAAAAAATATTATCTTCTTTATTTATTTTAATGATGATTTTTAGTTTTCCTTTGTTGTTAACTTCGTGTGGTAAAACAAACGGAAAATCTTTTACTATATCATATTTAGTGGAAAGTGGAATTCAAGGCGAAGTGCCAAGTAATGTTAAAAATATTAAAGCTGGATCGGAAATTGAATTAAATTCTGGTGATGGATTATCAAAAGATAATTATCATTTTGTTGGTTGGAAATATCAGGAAGTTATTTATTCACCAAATGAAAAGTTTATCATGCCTAATTCAAATGTTCAATTTGTTGCAATATTTGAATTAAATATGCACACAATTTCAGTTTTAAATGGCTTTATTTCCAAGGTCGATTCGGTGGATTGTGAGAGCACTACCACTGGGGAATATTACTATGATAAAATGATTACTGTTATTCCTAATGAAGCACTTGGTAAAAAATTTGTAAGTTGGGTAAATCAATCTGGTGAAATTTTATCAACAGAAAGAGAATATGAATTTGAATTAAAATCTAACTTAACAATAATTGCTAATTTTAAAGATTTAAATAAAATAGAAGTTGTTAATGGTTCAATTAAAAAGATAAACAATATTGAGCAATTAGAGAACACAACTTCAGGTTTCTTTGATGATAATGAAAACTTTGTTGTGGTTGCCAACAAAGCACCAATCGGAAAAGTGTTTGTCCGTTGGGAAACAAACTTGGGCTTAACATACATAAATTCAGAGCAAGTGATTGAGAATATTTCTGAAGATATTGTGTTAACAGCCGTTTTTGATGATGTTAAAGTAATCGGCATTGAATTAGTTGAAAATAAAACTTATGAATATTTATTAAACGATGGGTTTAATTCTAATAATGTGAAAATTAAGATTTTATATAACGATACTAGCAAGGATCATATTATAAATGTTTCTTCAAATATGGTTGAAAATTTTTCAACAATTGCTCCCACTGATAATGGTCTAGCAATGATTAATTATATAGATTCGAACAATAATAAATTTTCAATAAACTTCAATTACAAAGTTTATCAAACATATATGCTAACAGTTGAAAATGGTTGCATAACTAAAATAGATGATATTGAAATTGAAAATGTTTCAAACAAGCAAATTAAAGTTGGCTCGAGAGTTGAAGTAGAAGTTGTTGAAAACTATGATACTAACGATAAATTTTTTGCTGGTTGGAGTTTGGATAATGGAACAACTATAATTTCAGATGAAAAAATATATTCTTTTGTGTTTGAAAATGAAACAAATATTATTGCTGTTATCAAAGATATAGCGTTGGTAGATTATACTTTAGTTGCTGAATCAAATGCAAAACGTGAATACTATCAAAATTACGATTTAGAATTTAATTGTGATAACATTTTCTTAAATTTACTATTTAATAATGGCGCAACCAATTCTATAAATTTAGAATCGAAAATGATAAAGAATTTCAAAACATCAAATGCGGGTGAGTTTGAATTAACAGTTAATTATCAAAACATAGAAAAGTTTTTGAGTTATAATGTGTTAGAAACTGAAATATTATCTAAAAGTTTAGTGTTGCCAAAAACTGAATTTAAAACACGTGAAAGTGTTGATGAACTAAACGCCACATTGACCTTATCATTCAAAGATTTAGGTGAAAAGGCAATTATAATTAATTTAACAGAACTCATCAACACAACTTCCGCAGGGCAAAAAACAGAAACTTATAGATTTAATGATTCAGTTGAGATTGAATATTCTTATGAAGTAAATCAATCTTATTTAGTTCAATTATATAATGGTTATATTTCAAAAGTTAACGATATAGATGTTGGAACTGAATTAACGTTTGGCAATTTTTTAGCAGGCACTAAACTTGAAATTGTGGCAAACCCAAATGAAGATGAAAATAAAGAGTTTGATGGCTGGTATGGATTTGACAATAAAATTACCGAATCAACATATATTATTGAAAATTTATCTCAAGATTTAACTTTATCTGCGGTTTATGTTTCATTAAAAATCAATAACTTAGAAATTGTAAAAATAAATAGCGATGAGCCAATAAAGAAAGACTATCTTTACAATGAATCACTTGATATTTCAAATATGCAATTTAAAGTTACTTTATCAAATGGAAGGGTTGAATACAAGAGTGTTAATGCCGAGTTAGTTCAAGATTTTTCAACCGAAATTATTGAAAACAATCTCAAAGCAAAATTTTATTATAAAGGTAATTATTTTGCTGAATTTATTTACAATGTTTATCCAATAAATATCCAAAAGATTTCAATAGCGGAAACTAACTACAAAAAAGTTTATCTAGTTGGAGAAGAAATTGATTTAGTAAATTTATTTTTGCAAGTTTTATGGCTAAAAAATGGTGTTTTGGAAACATCAATGGTGCAAGTTGATGATTCAATGTTTAATTCTAGTGATTTTACTACTGAAAATTCAACATATAAACTATCAAAAAATAATTTAACCATTTCATATTCGGATAAAACTTGCACACTTGAATATGATGTTAGAAATAAACTTAATTTGAATGTGACAAATGGTGTAATTATCAGTGTTGATGGTGTTTCTTATGGCAACACAGAAGGAGAGTTTATTGAGGGGGCAAATATCGTTGTTGTAGCACAAAATCCAAATAACAATACGTATTTTGAGTGCTGGAAAGATTCAATTTTAAACATTATTTTATCAAATAATGAAGAGTATTCTTTTGTATTAGAAAAAGAAATGAAAATAACAGCGGAATTTGAAACTGATTCAATTGAATCAATCTCACTAAATGAAAACTATACTAAAACTTATTTTCAAAATGACCAAATAGATATTGATCATATGAGCCTTAAAGTCACATATAAATCTGGCCGAATAATTGAAAATGTGCCTATTCAGCTTGATATGATTTCAGGCTTTTCAACTGAAGAAGTGGGAACAAATCTAGTTGCAACAATCAATTACATCGATGCAAACAATAATGAAAAATCACTTGATTTTCAATTTGATGTTTTAAAAAAGGTTTCAAGATTACAAATTTCATCTTCTCAAATTGAATATTATAAAAATACAGATATAAACATAATAAAGAATAACTTAGTGTTTAAGGTAGTTTATAGCGATGCAAGCGAATTAAATATTGATTTAAATCAGGTAAATGTTTCCGATTTTTCAACAAGTGAAATTGGAGATGTTGTTATTCAAGCATCTTATAGTGAAAATGGTGTTACTTGCAATGGTAAATTGCAAATATCAATAGTTAATTTGCCTGAAATCACTAAAGCAACTATCACTACATTTGAGCGGGAATCAACAAATAAATGTGTTATGTCAGCAGTGAACAATGATGAACGCTTTAAAGGTTTTAATATCTTGGTAAATGGTGAAAAAATTAATAGTGAGTTATTAAGTGAAATTCAAAATTATGAAATAAATTATATGTCTGAGATAAGGTTAATTGAAATAGAATCTGTTCCAATAGATGATAATAATTATTCTTCTTCACAAACTGAAATAAGCTTTGATAACGGTCAATTTAATGACTTGCTTGAAATTATCAACGCAACTTCTTCTATTTATAAATTTTCAGCAAATGTTTCAAGTGAAGATTATAGTGCTATTTATGGCTATAATGAATCAATGTCATACACAAAAACTATTTCAAATGAAAATGTTGTTGAAGAGGCCTATGAAAATAAAAACAACTTAATTTACTTCTATCAAAATAACAATAATAATAAATCAATTTATTTTGTTAATTCAATTAAAAATAAAGATTTATTTAATGTGTTAATTATTGAAAACGTGTTAACTCCATTTATG
>CAKVOF010000008.1 GCA_934778125.1 uncultured Clostridia bacterium | reverse complement strand
TGAGCGACTCATTTTGAGAGCCCCGCTTAAAGTGGGCGATACCCGTTCCGCCACTTCGGCACAAATTTGAGAAGTGGAATATATTGAGATGTGAAGTTGATTGGTGAGCGACTCATTTTGAGAGCCCTGCTCAAGTGTGCGATACCCGTTCCGCCACTTCGGCATTGATGAGCACTTTGAATTTAGCACATTTATTTGTTGCCTTTTACGATCAACTGGTGATAATATATCATATTTTTTTTATTTTGGCAATACATTTTTTCAATGTGGTGAAAAAAGTAAAAAAAATTTAGAAAATATTTTCAATTGGTGTTGTTAGTTGCTTAAGCGTGTGTTAATATATAAGTAATAAAGTTATTGAATAAGAATAAGAAGAACATATGAAGAAAAAAAAGAAGAAGAGAAGTTCTAAATATGAGTTATTAAAAGTGGTGCCATATTACAAAAAGTATAAGTCATTACTTTTTTTAACGGTGTTATTTTGCACACTTTATGCGGTGCTTTCATTTTTTGGAACTATGTTAAAAGGAAAACTTTTAGATTCATTCACAAATTTCACATGGCAAAACTCTTTGTTGATTGCAGGTATTTTCACAGCTGTTATGGTTGAGTTGCAAGTGGTGATTCATTTTTGGAGTAATGTTGTTTTGAAAATGAATAGTAGTGTGGATTTTGATTTGAAACATAAAATGCTTGAAAGTTTAATGAGTTTGAAAATTAAGAATTTTGACCAGTTAAATTCAGGAGTGTTTGTTGCTAGAATTAACAAAGATTCATATGTGTTATCAGAATATTTCGACACGATTACTGATGACTTATCTGTTGTTGTTTTGAATGTTACCTTTTTGATTTATTCATTTTTCTTAAACATTTGGTTGGCTTTATTTATGCTTGGAAATGTTGTGTTTTTCTATTTTTATGAAAAAGAGAAAAGTAAACACTATGAAATTAAAAGAAGTAAATATAAAAAACTTGATGAAACCGTTGTGGGAAGTTATGGTGAAATTATTCGCGGAATTAGGGATATTAAAAACCTTGATGCCAAAAAAATCACAATTAAAAGAATAGATAAAGAACAAAAGAATGCTATAAACGCACATAAAGATGAGATATACACAAGGCGAACATGGAACAAAGTTAGAGAAGCAATAAAACACTTATTGAATTTCGCATTTATTGGATTATCGTGCTTTTTGATAGTGAAAAATAATCTAACGATTGGTAATTTTTTAATTCTTTACATCTATAAAGAAAATATTATGCGATTTGTGGGTGCGTTTGCAGATATTAGAGAAAAAACATCTGATGCAGAAGTTTCAGCAAAGCGCGTGTTTGAGATTATTGACCACACAGAATTTGAGAAGGAAAGCTATGGAACTAAACATATTGAAAATTCTCAAGGGAAAATTGAATTTAAGAATGTGTGCTTTAAATATAAGGAAGATGCCGAGTTGTTTAGAAATTTAAACTTTGAAATTGAGCCAAATAAAGTTGTTGCTTTTGTTGGCAAAAGTGGAGAAGGGAAGTCAACGATTATTGATTTGATTAATAAGAACTACACAGTTAATTCAGGTAAGATTTTGATTGATGGAGTGGATTTAAATGAACTTGCGGAAGAGTCGATAAGGAAAAATATTTCTATTGTTCCGCAGAATCCATATATTTTCAATATGAGCATTGAAAACAATTTAAAATTAGTGAATCCACATGCCACAATGAAAGAAATAAAAGAGGCGTGTGATAAGGCAGGAATTCATAATTATATTAAAAACTTGCCACAAAAGTATTCAACAATTATTGGAGAAAATGGAATCTTGTTTAGTGGCGGGCAAAGGCAAAGATTGGCAATAGCACGTGCACTTTTGAAGAAAAGTAAGATAATCCTTTTTGATGAAGCAACGAGTGCGCTTGATAACGAAACCCAAGATAAAATTAAAGCGGTGATCAGAGCAATATCAGTGGACCACACAGTGATTGTGGTTGCTCATAGGTTGTCAACGATTATAAGCTCTGATGAGATTTTTGTGCTTAATAATCACACTATTGAATCACATGGAACGCATAAAGAGTTGTTAGAAATAAGCCCAACATATAAAATGCTTTATCAAGATTTTAGTGAATAGTTTGTGGTGAGTGTGGGGCGGGGCTTTAGCAAAAAACTGAATGGTTTTTTGCAATGGGGGCGATTCCGCCCGCATATTTTGGCTTTAGGCAAAGCCAAAATAAAAGCCCCGGCATATGCTTATAAAATCACAAAACAAAAAATAAAGCCTTTAAAAGGTTGAAAATAAAAACTAATTGTTATAAAATTAAAGTTACTATGAAAAAAGAACAAACGAAAGAATCAAACATTCATGCAGGGCACAGGGAAAGATTAAGAAATGTTGTGTTTACAACAAAGTTGAATGGTTGTAGCGAAGTTCAAGTTTTAGAATATTTGCTTTCTTTTGTTATCGCTAGAAAAGATACAAACCCAATAGCACACGAATTATTAAACAAATTTGGAAACATAAAGAATATGTGTTTGTCGCCAAATGCAGAATTAACACAAGTTAAAAATGTTGGAAACCATACTGCAAATTTTTTGCGATCACTTCCAATAGTATTTAATTATTTCAATGAAAGATATGTTGAGGAAGATAGCATTCCTTTAAACACAGCTTTGAAAGTTTCTAATTATGCATCAAGGTTTTTTAGAAATGCTGATTGCGAACAAATGATGATTATTATCACAGATGATAAAGTTAAAACAATTGCTCATAAAATAATTGCCCTTGGCGTTAAAGAAAATGTTAGTGTGAAATTGAGTAATGTGCTAACAATGCTTGAAGCACACAATTCGAAGAATTTTATTATTGTTCATAATCACATTGACACAACATGTAAACCATCAATTGAAGATAATACAGCGACAAGAAAGTTATTGATAGCGTGTGAATTAAATGGAATAAAGTTACTCGACCATTTAATAGTTGGCAAAGATGGTTATTATAGTTATAGAAAGAACGGTGCTTTAGATGTTTTTGAGCGTGAAGTTAAATTAATGGTCGCAGGAGGCTTAAATGGGGTTTAAAAAAAATGACAATTCTTTTGTGTGTTTAAATTGTGGCGCAAAAGTTGAAAAGCTAGGAAAAACTTCAAGGAATCACTGCACAAAATGCTTGTGGTCTTTGCATGTTGATAATGATCCAGGTGATAGGCTTAATGATTGCAAAGGCTTAATGCAACCAATTGGAATTGAATACAACGGGAATAAGGGCTATGTGATTATTCATAAATGCACAAAGTGTGGAATGATTAAGAAGAATAAATGTGCGCCAGATGATGACTATAATCAAATTTTAAAAATAAGTTCAAATAACTTTTAATAAAAAACAACATTTTATGAGCCTAAAATGTTGTTTTTATTTTATTCGAAAATATTTGATTTGTGAGTTGATATAATAAAGGGAAGGGGAAGCCCAGCACGGGCCCGTGCTGGTGCGTGGTGGAAACCACCACGTGTATTTGCGTTTCCGCAAATACGCTTCCCTGCTATGCTTCGCTTAAACTGCTAGGGAAACTACTTGCATACTTTTTAAAGCTTGGAAATTTAATCTTATCAGTGAATTTAACAATAACTTGTTCGCTTCTTAAAGTAACGCTAGGATCTAAAACTTTCAAAATGTTAGACACTTGCGAATTCTCACATAAAATGCTTATTAAGTAATCTGAATTCAAACCTGATAAGTTTGATTGATAACCAGTGATTTCGCCATTGTGAATTTTTATATAGTTGCAAGTTGAAACACCATTTTTTGTTTCATATTTATAAAACTTATCGTTTCCGCTTTCAAACTTTGATATTGTTCCATACTCAAATGTTTTATTGAATGGGAAATTACTAAATGCATTGTTTAAAACATTTATTGTTTGAGAATATCCAATTTGTTTGTCGCGTTTCTTATATTCATCGCTATCTATTAAATAAGACCTCGTTAGTTGCTTAAATAGATATTTGCTATTCCCATTTTGCAAATTAACATACATATAGTCGTCATTGAAATATAGTTTTTCCTTTATAAGTGTGTTATTTAAAACAAAACTAAATTCAAAACTGCCAAGCAATTTATTATCTTTATCAAACAAAGCGATTCCGTTCAATTCAAAAATCATATCGTTATTTGCGAAGATTTTGTAATTAATTTTGTAGTTGTTAAAAATCTCATCGTTTGAAACGGTTCCTAAATGCTCTTCCAAAGCGGTGGTATCTTGAATTGTTGTGAAGCTTACATCGCTTGGCAAATTTAAACTCGCTTTAACGCTCAACTGATTTTTTGAGCAACTGGCAAGAGTGAATAAACATATAACCAAACACAAGCATGATAATAAAATTTTACTTAACTTTTTCATAACTATTCCTTTTTATTCTAATTGATCATAACACATAAACAAATTTTTGCAAAATAAATTTTAATAACGCATATTGATTGTTTGACTAGAATGCAAATATTTTGCTAAAATATCAATTGATAAAATTTATTGGAGAAATTATGAAAATTAAAATAACTTGCGATAGTTCTGCAGATTTAACGAAAGAACTATATAAAGAAAATAATATTTCTGTTATACCATTTAGTGTAACAATGGGCGACCAAGATTATTTAGATGGAATTAATATTACCGCTCAAGATATATTCAAATATGTTGCTGAAAATAAGATTCTTCCTAAAACGGCAGCAATAAATGAGTATCAATACGAGGAATTTTTTAAAAATGAAATGAAAGGTTACGATGCACTAATCCATCTTTCAATTTCTGGAAATATTTCTGGAACTTGCGCTTTTGCAATGAAAGCAGCAAATAGGATTGAGAATTGCTATGTTATTGATAGTTTATCGCTTTCTAGCGGGCTTGGAATCCAAGTTCTTTATGCTTGCGAACTTGTTAAAAAGGGTTTAAAGCCTGAAGAGATTGTTAAGAAGGTTAATGATAGAAGAAGTGCTGTTCAAATCAGTTTTGCAACTTATAAGTTAGATTATCTTCATAAGGGTGGCAGATGCTCAAGCATTCAATTGCTTGGTGCTAACTTGCTAAAAATCCGCCCATCAATCGCTTTGAAAGATGGCAAAATGGGTATGCATAAAAAATATTTTGGCAAAATGGAAAAAGTTGTTGAAAAATATATGTTAGATACCCTTGATGAATTCAACACTCCAGATAAATCTTTCGCATTCTTAACATACTCAAGCGCAACTCCTGAAATTTTGGAAGTTGCAAGAAACGTGATAAAAGAAAAAACTCAATTTAAAAAGGTTTATGAATCTTTTGCTAGTTCAACTGTTACTGCTCATTGCGGGGAAAACACAATCGGAATAATCTATTATAATGATGGTAAAAATTAATTTAAACGTTTCAAAATTTAAAAAGCTCTCTAAATTTTTAGAGAGCTTTTTGTTTATTGGATTTATTGAAAATAATAGTTTGTGTGGTTGATTAAAGCGCGGGGGAGTTCCTGATTTCAAGTGAAACTTGAAATCGTGTGTGAGATTCCCACACACCCACAAAACTGCGTTTTGTGGAGGGAACTCCCCCCCCATTCAACATAACCAGCCAAAAACTTTATAGCTTCTAGCAAAACCACTCCAATGCCTAACTAGTGCGCGCAATTCAAACTCCACACACGTTCCAACACTTGTTGAAAAATGACTACATTTGCGTGAATTAAGCAAAATCACAATGAAATAGTGTTATTTATTTTACAACCCGCCTCTAAAAAAGTATAATATTTATATAAAAAAGTAAAAAGGAGATAAAAATGAAAAAATACATAAAAACTATAGCACTAACATTTGTTTGTTTGCTTTTATCGGTTGTAGTGTTTGCTAGCTGTGGGGGTACGCAAGTTTATTCAGGAATATTTTATGAAAAAGGTGCTAAAAATGAAATAACTTTTACTCAAAAATCAGACAACTCTTTTTCTTTGATTCAAAAAACATACAATGGAGATAAAATATTTGAGCTTGAATTTTCTGGGAAATATAAACTCAGTGCAGACAAAACCAAAACAGAGAGTGTTGAAATTAGAAAATTTTTAATTAAGTCATATGTTGATGGTAGAAATATCTCTAGCGAAGATTTATTGAAAGAGCAAGGGGTAGTAACTAGTGAAGAAAATCAAATCTTATTTGGTAAAGATTATGTTGTGTTTGGAGATGATTATATTCTTTACAAAAAAGGCGCTAAAAAATTTGCAAATAATGAAGTTATTAAAGTTTTAACTAAAAAAGAATCTACTGCATTAAACAAACTAACAAAAGATGCATATGATGCTGATTTCTACATTTTACAAAACACTTCAATTGATGATTTGAAAAACAATCTGGAAAATAATCTGGAAATAAAAATTCTATACTCACATTTTGATTATTGCAAATGGACAAAAGCGGAAATAACCAATGTTGAAGGTTTAAATACTTCTAATTTGGGCAAACAAAATGTTACAATCACTTATGATGTTGAAGAAATTGGATTAAAAAATCAAACATTAAAGGCAACAGTTATGGTTGTTGAAAATGAAAAGCAATTTCCAGAAAACCTAATTGAAGAAGTTAAAGTTGAAGTTGATAATGAAGAAACTAACTATGTTGAGTTAGTTCAAAATGGTGATATATCATCTTCATCTATAGTTTTAGAATATTGCACAAAAAGCGGTAAAAAATCATCCGACACTAATTGGCAAAAATTAGAATTAAACAGTGTAACAAAAGAAAAATTCCAAATTGAAGGATTAGATAATACAAAATTAGGATTCCAAGAAGTAACTGTAACTCATATTAAAACTGGTGTATCTGCAAAGTTAACAGTTAATGTTATTGATCCAAAAACTCCTGTTAAAATTGAAACAAGTGGCAGTGTTAAAATCAAAGCAGATAAAACATTAGATTTATCTGAAGCAAAATACACTATCACATATGTTGATGGTAGTGTTTCTGAGAAATTTGCGGTTACTAATGATGATATAATCTTGCAAGGCTCAATTGCGGATTATGTTAATGGTGATGATATGGCGGTTAAAGTTTCAGTTAAATTTGGGGATAAAACTTTAGTTTATTATTCAACAATCAGCGTTGTTGTTGAAACAGCGTAAAGTTTAAAGTTTACACAATTGAAATAAGGTTTGCTAAGGCATAAGGGAGTTTTCGCAAAGAGGCTGAAAGATTGTTTTAATCAAACATATGGAGATATTATTCCAATCACTCCTTATTTTATATGATGGCTGGCGCAAAATATAAATTTAATCAAACAGCATGAAAAGGCTTTCAATATAAGAGAGCCTTTTTTAATTTAACTTTATTTAATTTGACATATAGTCACATAAATAATAAAATATAATTAAGTAGTAAAAGTATGTGAATTTGGAAAAAATAATATAAAAATGGGAAAAGTATGAAAAAGTTTTTAAGTGCGATATTTTTGATTTTAATATCAGGATTTATCATGATTGGTTGCGGAAGCAAAACCCACACGGTTCGTTTTATGAACGGAGATACTGTTCTTTACGAATACAAACTAAAAAACGATGATAGTTTTACAGTACCAAGCGATGTTAAAATTGAAGGTTACGAATTTCTAGGCTGGTTTGAAGATAAAGAATTTTCAAAACCATTTAACTTTAAAAATTTTGTTGTTGATAAAAACGTTGATATTTATGGCAAGTTTGAAAAAAAATCGTATAACATTGAGTTTGCAAACGGCGTTCAAGGGTATAAAGTTCTGAATCAAGTTGCCAGTATTTCATATGGTGAAGATTATTCTTTCGATATAATAGTTTATAAAAACTACACTCAATCCTTGCCATTAGTTTCAACCAGTTTATCAAACATCAATTTGCAACATATTGCAAAGGAAGATATTTTAGAAGGCGAGTTTGCGGGTGGAATTAAATATACTTATAAAATTGAAAATATCAAACAAAATCTAAAAATAACAATTTCAGATTTAACTCACACAAACACTTATTCAATCTCAATTCCGCAAAACCAAGTTGGCTACACTTTAACTTCAAACAAAACTAGCATTTCATATGGCGAAAGTGTTACTTTGAATTTTAATCTACTTGAATTATATGATAAATCGAACTACAAAGTTATAGTTAATGGAAACGAAATCGAAATATCAAACGGTGGAAGTTATTTAATTAAGAATATAGCTAAAAACCTTGAAATAGAAGTTCTAGGTGTTGAAAAGAACAGTTTTAATATAGATGTTGAGTTGGCTACTGAAACCTACTCAATAAAAGATATTCAAGGTGCATATATCGAAAATGGAGTTCTAAAAGCTAGAGTTGGAAGCACTGCAAAGTTTAAAATTCAGCCAAGCAAAGAATATAGTTTAAGTGAAGTTAAAATTAATTGCACAATAAATGGCGTAACTAAATACGGGATCAAAGGAGCCAACAATACTTTTGAATTTCAAAATATTAATAGTGATATAAAAATCGAAGTAACTGGAATTGTGAAGAACAAATATGATATAACGCTTCCAGCAGATCAATATGGATTTAGCCTTATAGCAACTGGAAACACAGGCAAGACTATTGAACACGGTGGTGAGGCAACATTTGTTTTTAAAAAGCAGTTAGGTTTTAAATATGATAATGCTAGTTTACGTTACACCGTTAATGGAAAAACTAATGTCATTCGTTTAAGTGAAAAAGGTGATAGTTTTAGCCTTTCAGTAAAGGATATTCAAACTCATTTAATATTCACTGTGAGTGGAGTGGAAGAAAATTTCAAATCAATAACATTTGAGTATAACGAGAAGTTTGAAATTGTTGATGTTCAAAATTGCTTCGAGAGTAGAGTTCAAGATGATGTGATTTTAAAGAAAGTTTATTCATCTCTTGACTATAAATTTAAAGTGGAATTTAAAGAAGGTTTCGAGGCAAAAGCAGGATTTTCGGCGGTTCTTTCAAACGAAGATAATTCTCAAGTTAGAATAACACCAGAAGATGGTGTGTTCACAATCACAAATGTTTCAAATGAATATAGTGTGAAGATTGAAAACTATGGCATTATAATGCTCGCAATTAGTGAAAATATAAACAATTGTTTGGGTTGTGGATTCGAGTTCGCAGAAGAATATGCTAATAACGGGATTGAGTATGGAAAAACAATTGATGTTAAGTTTAAAGTGGGTTCCGATTACACTACTTGGTTAGGTGGCAGTGAATTCAATTTTGATGCGGGCAATGGCAATGAGATTTCAAATATCATTCCAAATAAAGATGATTTATCAGTTTCGTTTAAGGTTTTGGTTAAATCAAATGTTAATTTAAGAGTTTTAAACATTGAAAAAAATAAAATTAATATTACTTCTATTGTTGAAGATTGCACGATTGCAGAAGGCACGTATCCTATCAAACTAATATTAAATGGTGAAACAACAGCTATTTCACAAGCCTATGTTAATTCAACGATTAACCTTAAACTGCAAATTCAATATGGCTACGAAGTTGAAACTGAAAACAATACAAGTAAATTAAGCGTAACTTGCAATGGAGAAGTTATTAATCCATCAAATTCCACAGTTGAAAATGGGCTAATCACTTATAATTTATCAAGTGTTGCAGTTGGCACAAGCAACTTGCATTTTATTGTTTCTGGAATTAAAATTAAAGAATTTGTGGTTAAAATTGCAAGTGTTGATGAAATGTTTGAGATGAAAACAAATATTCCAACAACATCTGAAGAATACACTAAAAACAAAATCGCAAACCTTGTGTATTTATCAAACTTTGAATTTGAAGTTGTTTTAAATGAAAAGTATTCAAACTCAAATTATAGAATAAATGTGGTTGATTCAGATAATAATAATTTGTTGTACACACTATCTAAAAGCGATTTGGAAAACGGGAAATATTCAATTACGATTGATCACAACACATATCTTTGTGTTGAATATAGTTCACTTGCAATAAATCAATATACTGTTTCATATAGTGTTGTTAATAAAGATAGCGAAGGGAATATTATATCAACTAAAAAAGCAGACACAGTGCGTGTTTCTCACGGTGACTCAATTTTGAATGGAATTGCTAAAGTTGAAATTGATGGTGAAATCATTGAAAAGCAAATTTTTATAAATGGAATTGGTTCTGGGTTAAATATTGACGGAATTGAAATAATTAATATAGTGGCTAAAAATGGCGAGGTTGACTATAACAAAATAACAACTGATTGTGAATTGGAATTTATTTTCGAATATAAAACCTTCTCAGTTTGGCTAGCTTACATTAAAGATGACCAAAGTGTAACTGAACTAAAAATTTCATATGATGAGCTTGTTGATGAAAATGGCAATAATATTGAATATACCTTGCCAACTCCATCTCAAAAACCACATCATGATTTTGTGTTTTCAAATTGGTGTTTAATAGTTCAAAAGGAAAATCAAACAGCCGAAAACAATGAAGAAGAAATAGAGTTTGAAAAGAGAATAATAACGGAAATTTCTTATGATATGGTTAAAAATGAGTCAATTCAGCTTGAATTATATGCCGACTGGATTATTCCACCTCCAGAGATCACAAACACAATTGATGATGGCAAAGAACAAATTTTGGTAGTTGTTGATAACCCTGATTTGTGCGAATTTGCTTGGGTTATTGTGCAAACAACAACTGAAAATGGAGAAGAAAAAGAAATTGAAATAGAGATAGAGCAAACTAACGGTGAAGGAAAAACTTTGCTTTATTCAGATGTGAAAAAAACGCTCGAGAAGATGAATGAAACGGGCGAAAGTGTTAGCGGAACATATAAAGTAAGATGCCATCTATATAATATTTTTGGTGTCTCATTAAGCGAAGAAACTATTCATAATTTTAGTATCACGATTTAACGGGTTTTGTTATTTAACAAATATTAAAAGGAAATTTATGGAAAAACTTATATTAGTTGATGGAAACAATTTAATGTTTAGGGCTTTTTATGCCTTACCTCAATTGCGCAATTTTAATAATGAAATAAGCAATGGTGTTTTTGGGTTTGCAAATATGCTAATAAAAGTTATTGTGGAACAAAAACCAGATTATATTGTTGTTGCGTTTGATAAAGGCAAAAAAACTTTTCGCCACCAAAAATATAAGGAATATAAAGCGCAAAGAAAGCCAACCCCAACTGAATTGTTGTCGCAATTTCCAATTTTAAAAGAAATGCTTAATTTGATGAATATCAAGTTTTTAGAACTTGATGATATTGAAGCAGATGATATTATTGGAATACTCTCAAGGAAATTTAACACGGAAAACATAATCCTATCGGCCGATAGAGATTTGCTTCAATTGGTGAATTCAAACACAACCGTGATGTCTTTGAAAAAAGGTATCACCGAAACATTGGAATACACACCAAAGTCTTTAAAAGAAATTTTAAATTTAGAACCATATCAAATAATAGAGTTAAAAGCATTAATGGGAGATGCTAGTGATAATATTCCAGGTGTTGCCGGTGTTGGCGAGAAAATAGCACAAAATCTAATTGAAAAGTATGAAAATCTAGATAATGTTTACGCTCACATTGATGAAATTAGCGGAAAGCTTCACGATAAGCTTGTTGAAGGTAAAGATGTGGCCTATTTATCGAAAGATTTGGCAACTATTAATCTAGATTATGATATTAAATGCGAGTTGCAAGATTTTAAATATGATTTCCCTTTTTCAAGTGATGTGTATAAATTTTTTAAAAAATATCAATTCAATTCTTTATTAAAAAGAAGCGAGTTGTTTGAAAATATTGAAGTTTTAGATGAAATTGAAAAAGTGAAATCAAACAACTATAAACTTTTAACAATTTCAAACGAAAGTGAATTAGATTTATTAATTGAAAAACTAAGAAATGAAAAAGAGTTTGCTTGCCTTATTGATGCGAATAATATAAGTGTTGCGTTTGGTGGTTTTGAATATAACATAAGCACTATTCAAAACCTTTTGGGTGATGGTTTAAATTTTGAATATGTGCTTAAAAAACTTGAGCCGCTTTTTGGTGATTCTAAAATCAAAAAAGTATTTTTAGATTCAAAAAAAGTTATGCATTTGCTTAACTCGATAGGGTTGAATGGGCTTGAAAATTACTATGATGTGCTTATTGCGAGATATTTAATAAATAGCAACGCAAAGCATAATATAACTGAAAAGGATTTGGCAATAGAAAATAACTTAAAAGAGAGCTATTTAAGCTCAAACTTGCTTGAGTTGAAGGCGATTTACGATAAAGAACTTGAAAAATTTGAGTTGATTAATTTAATGAATGATATTGAATTGCCTTTAGTTAAAGTTCTTTTTGAAATGGAAAAAAATGGCGTTGAAATTAACTTGAATGAGTTGAATAATCTAAAGCAAAAGTATGCAACTCAAATAGAAAAACTAACTCAATCTATATATGAATCGGCAGGTGAAAAGTTTAATATAAATAGCCCTAAGCAATTGGCTGAAATTTTGTTTAATAAGTTAGGTTTAAAAACGGGAAAGAAAAAAGAAACAAGCACGAGTGTTGATGTGTTAAACGAGTTAATTGGTAAGCACGATATAATCCCATTAATTTTAAACTATAGGCAAATAAACAAACTCTACACCACATATATTATTGCTTTTGAAGGATTAATAGATAAAGCAACAAATAAAATCCACACAACATTTAATCAGGTTCTAACAACCACGGGTAGATTATCATCTTCAGAACCAAACTTGCAAAACATTCCGGTTAGATCGGAAGAAGGGAAAAATATTAGAAAAATGTTTGTAAGCTCCTTTGAAAATGGTAGGATTGTTTCGGCCGATTATTCGCAAATAGAACTAAGATTGCTAGCGTGTTTTAGTGGTGATGATGTTTTAATAAATGCATTCAACACGGGCGAAGATATTCATGCAAGAACCGCAAGTGAAATTTTTGGTGTTCCTATCGAACAAGTTTCACCAGAAATGCGAAGAAACGCAAAGGCTATTAATTTTGGAATAATATATGGAATTAGCGATTATGGTTTGAGTGTAACAATTGGAAGCTCGGTTATGAGTGCTAAAAAATATATACAAATGTATTTTGATAGATATCCTAAAATTTATGAATATATGCAAAAAAATATTGATGATTGCAGAAATCATGGCTATATAAAAACTTTTAAAAATAGAATGCGAATAGTTCCTGAAATTAATAGTTCTAATAGGAATTTGAGATTGTTTGCTGAAAGAGTTGCTATGAATATGCCTCTTCAAGGCGGAGCAAGTGATATCATTAAAATGGCGATGATAAAAGTTTACAATAGAATGAAGAAAGCAAAATTAAAAAGCAAACTAATTCTTCAAGTCCACGATGAATTGGTTGTTGATTGCGTAAGCGAGGAAGTGGACATTGTTTCAAAAATTTTAAAAGAAGAAATGGAAAGCGTTGTTAATTTTAAAGTAAAATTAAGAGCTGATGTGGAATGCGGTTCTAATTGGTTGATGGATTAAATCTAATATAAAAATAAAAAGTGCTTAATTTCGAAGGTGTTTATCACTTTGCAACTAAGTACTTTTTTTATATTTCAATTAAATTAATTTAAATTAAATTAATTTAATTTAATTTTATATTTTATTTAATTTAATCGAGCTTGCACACGATTTGATTTAGACTAACGATTTAAACGTGTTTAATAATTAATTAGTCTATTTAAATCTGGTTTTGGGTTTATTATTTAAATGGTTTTAATGTTTGCTTATCTTGGCTTGTTGTTATATGGCCTATAGAAATTGTCAAAAACTATATAATTTATGACAAAAACATAAATTTAGGCTTTTAATTTCTAACTGAAAAATCGTAATTTGTAATGTAAATCGCTTTGGCAATCAAGTCCTCATCGGTGTTGTTTTCATTAATAAAGTTTTTATAATCACTTTGATGATAGGCATACACATCTTTAACAACATCAAAAATATCAACTTTTTTACTTTTTGATATTTCGATAGTTTTAGATAAACTATCATTTATTGTTTCTTCTATTTTATCAAGAGTTTTCCCTTTTAGCAATGTGAAAACTGTGTCTAAGTTTTTCTTTTCAAATTCTTTAGTGAAAATTTCATCTAGCTTAATAAACATATAAATATCGAATGTAATATATGGAGTATTGTTTATAAATTGAATGCTTTTTTTAACTTTTTTATCGAGCACTTCGATTGAAACTGTTGCATCTTTTATTGAGTTATCATAGTCGTTTTTGATTTGAAATATATTGTTTTTAACTTGAGCGTTGATGCTTTGAAGCCCTAAGTTTTCGGGGTTGTCTATTTGGTCAACTTTAACTCCATTTTTTAAAACAGATATACTTCCATCATATGTGATGATTTTATCACTATTTGATCCTTGCTCACCGCCAGATTCGCCATTCCCGCCACTTCCGCTTGAACTGGTTTCATCTTGTGTGTTACTTGAACCATTATTTGATTCGCCTGATGAACCTCCATTACTTGATTCTGTATTTTTGCTTGGAGTGCTCACATTCACAAACGGAATAGTGAAACAATTTGATTTTTCAAAATAGTTTTTAAAGAATGAATCAACATTGTTTGTTTCTGCATCGGCTGTTTTTTTGTTGTTTGACAACACGTTCTTTATTGTTTGTGAATATTCCTTGCTCATATAAATGTTTGCTTGCAATAGTTCTTTTGAATTTTTTGCATTTATTATATCAGCGTTTGAGGTTAAATTATTGGTTCGAATAAAAAAATCAAGATAAGTTGCGAGGTTCTCTTCTAAAATCTTATCTGAAACAGTAATTAATTCGCAATGGGCAAAACTTACTGATTTTCCTGTTTTTAGTCCAATTTTAGTAAGTGCTTCGCTAAGGGTTTTACCTTTTTCGGACAAAAGTTGAAAATTGTTTCCTATGTTTCCGCCACTTTTTGGAATGGCTATGAGAAGAGAAACTTCAATCTCATCTCCAGACTTATCGAGTCCCACAGTTGAAACAACTAATCTTCTATCGCTTTCAGCGGGTAAATAAATTGCCGATGGTAAAAATATTATTAAAAACAATAAAACAATATACATTAACCTGTTTTTTATTAATTTTTTTACTATATTTTTCACGTTAATTTCCTTTTAATTGTTTATTATTTGTTGGTTGAATGGGCACAAGTTTAGGTAGAGGTTTTGTGAGGGCGAACTTTGTTTTTGTGGATTTAAAGTTTCTTTTCTTCAATATTATTCCACACAAAACTAATATTCCTGGGTATCCCATTTGAATAAACGATGCAAACATAACAAAAGGAGTGGAAGTAACAAATTGCAAAACTATGCTTAGTGATAACTTTTCAATAGACACCATAATTAAATATATAATGAAAATACTGCACATAGTTATTATTTTGTTATGGATTGATGTGAATTCTTCGAAACAAATGACACTGCTTTTAAGAACGAGTGCACATTGAAAGAACAATAGAAAACTCCAGATTAAAATATTAATCCAATCGATTCTGCCAACTGTTAGCGGAATTGCAAGGTTTAATGAAATGTCACTTAGTGCAAGGTTTTCATTAATTGCAGATTTACCAAAAGTGCCAATAAAAACAATAAAGATTGCACTCATAAGAGCTATTGATAGCAACGAATATATAATTATTGTTTTTTTGCCGTTTTTACTATATTTTATATTTCCTAAGTATAATAATAGAAACAAATAATCTCCAAAAGCAAAGGTTGATTTAACCGCCCCTTGCATAACGGGTTTTATTCCGTTCTGCATAAAAGGTAAAATGCAAGCAAAGTCTATTTCATAACTTGACGTTACCAAAACAAGAAAAGCGCTCGCCAACACAAAATAATATAAACCCTCAGCGCTTCTTCCAAATGTTTTAATTGGTTTTGAAACCATAAAAGCCAAAAGGATAACGCTTGGAATAATATAATTAATCCAACCAAAATCATCAAATAAAACTCTATTAAAATAGTTTTGAATTTCTTTAAAAATTATTATTGCCTTAATGAAAAAATAGAAAAAAAGTAAAGCGAATATTATTTTGCAAACAACTTTTCCAAATACTTGAATAAGCGCTTCTTTAAATGTTAGGTTAGGATATTTTTTCATAAACCAAAAGTAAGCAAATAACGACAAAAAGTCAGCAACTAGGTTGAAAATGAAAGCAAGATATGCGTTATTGCCAGAAACCTTGCATATAAGTGAGGGTAAAACGATTAATTTTATGCTGATGATACTTAAAAATGTTAACACGGAAACTTGTCGGCTGGTTAATTGTTTCATACTTTTCCTTTTCAATATTATTTATTAATTGTGGCTCTAAGCCTTATTTTATTTTTGTTTTTAATGCTTTTCGGTCTTGTTTTCATAAACACAATGTCGGATTTTGTGAGCATATCTTTTAAGTCGCTCGCTTTCATAGGTGAGATAGGTGCAAGGTATGCTGAGCCATAACTATCAAAGTCGTTTAGGTGAAACAAGAAAAACATTAGTAACACAAGTAGCCCGAAAAACCCCATACAACCGCCTATCACAGTAAAAAGCAATCTGATTATACTTAGTTGGGGTGATATATCGGGAAGTGTGTAAAGAGTGATACCAGATAATGCGATTATCATAACTGCTGGTGGTGAAACCAAGCCTGCTTTTGTGGCTGTGTCTCCTAAAATGAGCGCACCAACAATGCTAAGTGCAAGCCCCAAGTATCTTGGCATTCTTAAACTTGCTTCATATAAAATTTCAAATAGCAACAGCACAAACACGATTTCAACAAATGGCGATAAGGGCAGTTGTTGGGTTGTATTCATAATTGTTACAATAAATTTTAGTGGAATTATTTTATAATGATGAAGTTCAATAGCAATATACATACCTGGAAGCATAATTGTTATAAGCAAACCAAATATTCTTAAAACCCGCAAAAATGTTGCGCGCGAATGTTGGGAATAATAGTCATCACTATTTTGTAAATCTTCAACCAAGATGTATGGAACAGATAAAAAAATCGGTGAGCCATCAACTAAAACTCCAACTCTGCCTTCAAGAAGTTTCCCGCAAGCAATATCGGCTTTTTCGCAAGTTCCCACCTGCTTTAGCATACTATTTGGGCGATACTCTAAAAATTGCGAAACGTAAAAAGAATCAAGGATCCCATCAATATTTATTTTTTTAATTCTTTTTCTAACTTCATCAACAACTTTATTATCTGCGATTGAAGAAATATAAACAATTGACACATCGGTTTGGGTGTATTTGCCAACACTTAAATGTTCAACTATTAAATCTTTTGAAGATATTATTTTTCTTATTTGGGAAATGTTTGTTTTTATGTTTTCAACAAATCCACTTCTAGGACCTTTCAAAACAGCGCTTGTTGGTGGTTCATCAATTGAGCGCTCTTTGATTTTTTCAACGCCAAGAATAAGTGATGTGTTTAATCCATCAACTATAAAAACTGCTTTTCCTTTTAAAATTTCATCGCACGCTTTGCCAAATTGATTGGTTTCAGTTGAATCCGATAGATATATAATATTATTTAAAACATATTGCATATCAAAATCAGATGGTAAATTTTTAACTAACGCACACGCTTTTAGAACATTATCGTTTAATAATTGAAGATCATTTAAGCCGTTTAAATATATTAGTGCTGATTTTTTGTTTGCTAAATTTATATCTTTAATAATTAAGTCTTCACTATAATTAAAGGCTTGGTTAAACTTCTCCACTAATTCTTGAAGTGAACCGGTGATAGCGTTTTTATTAAGTTTTGTTTTGTTTGATGTGTAGAAATTTTTGTTCATTATTTCTCCTGATTTTCAATAAACCATAGATTGTTGCTATTTTGCTTTGCAACATAATTTGTGAAGGGGTTTATTTTTGTTTTACTAAAAACTTTTCCGTTTATTTTTTCATCGGAGCTTGCTCTTGTGAATGTGATATCATAGAAGCTATAGCCAATTAGATTTAAAAATGGGTTGATATAAAATAGTTCGTTTTTTATGTAAACAATTCCAATAAAAATAAGAACCATTAGATATATCACACTAAAACTGACCTTTGTTAAATCGAAGCTTATTGCAAATAAAACAAATAACGAAAAATAATTTAAAAAATGCTGGTCGGTGATATTGGTGCTAGTTATTATTTTTATTTTTTGTTTTTTTAAAAACGATTTATTAAGTGAAACAACGCCAATAAGTCCAATCGAAATAAAACAGAATGAAAGAACTAGCATTGTTGAATTTAATATATTAAAAGATATATTTTGAAATATTAAATCAATAAGAGTTTTTAAAATGATTAAAATGTAAAGCGGAATAAAAACGCTAATGTATAAACTAATTTTTGTTAAAAAACTCATATTTATTGTCAGAAACTCCTATGTTTTTAAAAATAAAGCCAAAGTTGCTTTGTTTTAGTGTGTGAAAAATAATATTTTTTATAACAATTACCTATATTTAATTTGAAATATATTCATGTTGTGTTAAAATAATTTTAGGATTTATGGAGAGAATATGCTTTTTAACAAAAGAAAAGAATTAATAAATTTTTATCTTAATAGCAATATATACTTCACCACGATGTTTGAAGAAAAAATTGCATATTGCAGAAATAAAGATATTAAAGATTCGTTTTGCAATATTGCCTATTATTGCAAAAATAAGCAAGATGTGAATAAGGTTGTGACTTACTTCACGAAAAAAAGAACGTCACCAGCATATTTTGCCGATAATGCGAAATTGAAGAAGGTTGCCAAATTTTTAAACTTTATTGAGATTGCAAATCAAAACTGGTGGGTAAATTCTCACATAGATAGATTGTATGAAAAGTTCAATAAAATAAATGCATCGAACTATGAATTAGTTGAAGTTAGTGAAAAAGATTTAAATGAGTTTTGTGCAATTAATAACGTTGCTTTTTATGCCACTGGAAATGGTTGTGAAGAAGTTAACGCTTTGCAATATACAAATGCCTTGAAAAAAGCTTTTGAAAAAAATAAAAATCTTAAATTGTTTTTATTAAAAAAAGATGGCAAAAGTTTTGGAATTGCCACATTAATTGTTGGAGATAAATTTGCGTATATTAGCAATTTGATTTTTTTGAATGAGTATAGAAGAACGGGGGCTTTTAAGGCGTTAAAGTTTTTGTTAGATTGGCTAGTTCAAAATAAAATAAATGAAGTTTTTGTTATAACTCAAAGAAATGGTTATCTTGATAACATTTATAAAAAATTATCATTTAAGAAATTTTATGGAGGTGTAATTTATTCAAGAAAGCCTTGTTAACCGCAAACTAAAACGATAAAAAAATAAAAAACTCCAATTGTGAAGTAAGCCTCGTGGGAGACTCTTTACTGTTTGGAGTTTTTTAATATTAAATTTTCTTAGATTATTCATTTTTATGCAATCTGCTAGTTAAACATATTGAACTAAAACATAAATAACTGCGAGACCTAGCATTAAATAAAGCATAGGTTGAGTATTTTTATTAGACTTAATTGTTTCGGGAATTATATCCATAAATGTAACATTTAGCATTGCGCCACCCGCAAAGCCTAATGTGGTTGCAGTTATTATGGAGTTGATGTTGCCTAAGAAAATTCCAATAAGTCCGCCAAGTAAAGTTACTGAGCCTGCAAGAACTGAAATTAATACTGCTTTAAACTTATTGTAACCGCCAAAACTAAGAGGCAAAGTTATAGCCATTCCTTCGGGTATATTATGAATAAGAAGAAGAATCGCAATTGTAAGCCCAGCGGATTTTTCAACCGTTCCCACGCTTCCAATAGCCATACCTTCTGGAATGTTGTGAATAGCAATTGCTAAAAACATAATTAGTCCAGTTTTAAGCATATGTTTGTTTTTGTTTGGCTTTAAATTTGCAAAGCACACACGAATATTCAATGCTTGCCCTTTATCTTTAAACTTATAATTTATAGCATAATTTAAAATGTATATAAGTAAGACTCCTAAAACGGCGCCAAGCAAAACTATCATTGGATTCGCAAGTTCCATTGCTTCAGGGATAATACTAAAAAACACCATTCCAAGCATCGCGCCACCAGCAAAAGATAGCACTGCGTTTGCAATACTTTCACTTTTTTGCCCGAATATTATACCTATTAATCCGCCGAGTCCTGTGCCAACAGCTCCCGCCACGGCGGAGTATATTAGTAACTCAATCATATTAAATTATATTATGTGAGTTAGCATTTTATGTTAAGTTAAACTTATTGATTTTAAAAAAAACAAACCCAAATTTATTAATAGAGTTTGTTTAAGTGTGGAATTAAAATTACTCTTTTAATTTATCTTTCTTCATCTAGATATGTGCATTCTAGGTCGGCAATATGAAATAAAAGAGCATTAGGGTATTTATAAAAAGCATCGGCAATAGAATATGAACCTCCAGCAACTCGTTTATCGAAAGCCCCCATATGCCAATTTATAATCATTGCTTCTTCGCGGGTTAGTTTCATAAACCCGCTAATTATATAAACTGATTTTTCCCCGTGGCCATATGGAAGAGTGTCTTCCACTGTGTAATATGGCTTTGATACCCACTCGCCATTTTCTTTAACGTTTCTATAATCCACTTTATAATAATTAACTTTGCAAATATCGTGAAGCAATCCGCATATTGCAATCGACTCATCTGAAATTATTTTTGAATAGTCTTCGCCATACTCCATTTTAACAAGTTTTAAAAAGCGATTGTATGCATTAATAGAATGTGCTAAAAGCCCGCCTTCATATGCGCTATGAAACTTTGTGCTTGCTGGGGCTTTAAAAAAGTCGCTTTTTTCCAAAAATTCAAGAAGTGCATCAGCACCCTCTCGTTTAATGTGCGTTTTGTATATTTCAATAAATTTATCTTTTAAATTTTTTTCCATACGTTTTCCTTTTTTGAGTTATGTTTTTAGTGTAAGGTTTTATATTAAATTTGTCAAATTGAATTAAATAATTATTGTAGATTTAATAAGAGGAAAGGGCGGGGGAAAGCATTTGCCAAAAGGCAAATGCGCCCTTTCGCGGGCGAAAGCCCCGCAAAAGGGGCAGTGCGTGGTAGCACTGTTTTCCCCCGCCCACTTTCAACCCGCATAAAATATGTTTAAGTAAAAAAAAATAAGAATATATAAATTTATCTCCATAACAAACACATAATAAAAACATATAATCAACAATATAAAACAATTAATAAACAATAATTATTAAAAATGTTTGCCAAAATAGGCAAAATATTGTATTCTTAAAATGACAAAATGTAGAAAAATGTTGAAAAAAGCATTTTTCTTCTATTTTAGAGAATGGAAAAGGGGAAACTTAATGATAACTTTAAAGAATGTTACTAAGATATTTGAAAATAAGGGTATTGAAAGAGTTACTGCATTAAGAAACGTTAATCTAACATTTCCAGAAAAGGGAATGGTTTTTATTTCCGGTTTTTCGGGTGCTGGTAAAAGTACACTTCTAAGCATCATTGGTGGGCTAGATACTCCAACTAGCGGAAATGTTATTATCGATAACTATAGTTTTAAAAATGTTTCTAATATCGACCTTGATAGATACAGAAATAACTATGTTGGGTTTGTATTTGAAAACGTTAACTTAATTAATAGTATGACCATTGAAGAAAATATCAAAGTTAGTTGTGCTTTCAATGGAAACAATCCAACACAAACACAGATGGATTATGTGTTAGATAAATTGAAACTAACTCCACTTAGAGATAGAAAACCAGCTCAATTATCAATGGGGCAAAGGCAAAAAGTGGGAATTGCGAGAGCTTTGGTTAAAGACCCTTATATTTACTTAGCAGATGATCCAACTGGGCACGTTGATGCCTCAAGGGCTGATGAAATTTGGTCTATTTTGAAAGATATTTCTAAAAAGAGATTGGTTATTGCTGTTACTCACGACCAAAGAATTATTGAGAAATTTGCTGATAGAATAATTAGAATTGATGAAGGTGAGATTGTTAGTGATGAAATAACCAATAAGGAGTACCAACAATCGAAAAAAGTGAATGTTAGTGATGCTTTATCTGATGTAACCTTTTCAAAATCGGCTCAAGAAATTATCACTCAAAAGCATAGATTTTCATTTAAAAATTTATTTAAACTTTCTAATAACAGCTTGGCCTTTAAGCCTGCAAGAATCGCAATGATTGTGTTTTTAGCAACGCTCGCACTGATATTTTTCAGCACATTCTCAGTTATGAATAATTTCGATCGCGAACTCGTGCTCGCCAGGTCAGTTACTCAAAACGATATGGATTATGTAACATTCCTCAAGTCCGATGGCTCGAACGTTGATAATGAGCAGTATGAGGGAATTAAAAGGCATTATCTAGATCGTGAAGATAGAGTAGATCCAACTTTTAAATCAAGTAAATTAATTGAGTTTAAAGGTGCAAGTATAAAAATCCCATCAAGAGCAGATGGTTTAGGCATATCTTATGTTGTTATTCAGAAAGATACTACCGCTCAAGAAACATGTTTAGGTCAAAAATTAGTTTATGGAAGAATGCCAGTAAACGAAAAAGAATGGGTTGTTTCAGATTACATTGCAGAACAACTTAAAGATAAAGCAAGAAAAGAATCAATCGAAGCATTAATTGGAACTGATGGTTTCGAGGTCACTGTTTCTGCATCAAATATCGTTTCAAGCCCAAATATCAAAATTGTTGGTGTTTATAAAACTAATTATGAAAAATATGTAATTGGCAATGGCGATATGAGGTCTAGTGGTTACAAAGAGTATGAGTTTAACTATAATTTAAGATACATTTATTCCATTGCGTTTGTTAATGCTACATTTATTTCAAATACGATTGATACAAATAGTAGTACATGTGCTTTTGATATTAGCGCCAAATATGAAAGTAGAACAAAAGGTGAAACATACACAAATTATAGCTCAAGTCAAAATGTTGTTAAGAAGTCATCTTTAGAAAAAGATAACACAGCAACAATTTTTCTTGATGGAATATTTAAAGAATGCAAACCAAGTGAAATAACAGTTAGCTGGGGAAAAACAGTTTCAGATATCATAGTTCCAGTTTCATTCTTTAACAATATTTATTATACCTATGGATTATTTAATGAAAGTGTTACAACAGGGAAAATCGATGCTGAGTTCTTAAGAACAAAGGGCGGGTATTCAACTGCTGCTCAAGATGCAAATGTTAGAATTTTAAAAAGTGGTGAAAGCACACTCGTTAAATTAACATTTGGCACAAGTAAAGAAAAACTTTACAACATTAAAGGAATCACATCTTTAGATAAATTTATAATTAGTGATGAAGATTACAACAATATCTACACGAACTATAACTTCCTAACATCAGGAATGATAGTTAGATCAACCGCTTCTGAATCACTTTTAAAAGATGTTATAGTTAATATGGAAAAACAAGGCTTTGATTTCACTAGCACAACTTCTGAAAAAATTAACGAATTTAGTAGAAACATTGAAGTTTTTAAATTAGTTTTAGTTGTTGGAAGCGTGTTTTTCGCAATGTTTGCAGTTGTGTTAGTTTACTTCTTTATCAGCACAGTTATTTCAGATAGAAAAAGAGATATTGGTGTTTTAAGAACATTTGGTGCAAGAGGAAGAGATATCGCAGGAATATTCTTGTTCAGTGGTGCAATTTTGATTTTAATAGTTTTCGCCCTATCATCTTTGGGTGTTTGGTTAATTTCATTCTTAGGAAATCTAGCCGCTCAAAATCAATTTGGAACACTATTCAATGTGTTTAACTTAAATGTTATGGACTTTATTGTAAACTTATTACTATGTATAGGCACAGTGGCACTAGGAACTTGCATTCCAGTGTTAAGATTTGCGAAGAAAGGTCCTTATGAAAATCTAAGAGATTATGATGGTTAAAATTAAACATTAAATAAACTTTGATTTTTGATGATATTTGGATTTAAGAAAATATTAAAAATTAATAAAAGTGATTAATAATCAATTTAAATTGAAAATTTTAAGTGATTATGTTAGTGACTTTAAAGTTCAATAAAAGAAGTAAAAAAAAGTGGCTTTTGCCACTTTTTACTTTATGTAAATCACAATTTAATTTAACTAAAATTATTTAATATTGTTTCGATTAATTAAAATATCGTTAAATTTTTTATCATATTCTTCTTGAGTAATTTTCTTTTCGTGTAATTGTTTTTTTAAATCTAAAACTAAGTTTGCGGTGTTTTCAATGTCGGACTCTGTTAATTCTGTGTTTGCAATTGTTGAATCTGTGTTTTCAAATGTTTGTGTTTGTTGGCTGAATTGGTTGCTGTTTTCAAGTGATTCCAAAATCGTTTTGTTATAAAGTAAAACGGCAATAAATGCGAAAAGACATGGAAGAATTGATAGCCCAAATAAAAACTGGATTACTAAAATAAATATTAGGGTTTTGCTACTTCCGTTTATAACCTTTCTCGACTTAGAAAGATTTATATAACTTCTTCCAGCAAAGAAATTTATAACACAAGCAAATAGGGCTGTGATAACGAAGTCAAACATTAAAACTTCTAATTCAGCTTCGGTTATGCTAACATATATACTAGAGTAAACTGTTTTAACTAAGTCTTCCACAAACGAGATCTGGAAAATAACTGCAATTGAAATAATTAAATCAAGTGCAAAAAATATAAAACTTAATATTCCAGCTATTTTAAAAAATACTTTTGTTGATTTAGATATATTTTGATTCATCCTTGTTCCTTAACCATGTAAATTTTTATCATAATATTATATGTTTTTTAAATTATTCTTATTATTTTATCAAAAAATAATAAAATATTCAAGAGAATATGTTAATATTAATTGTATTTGAATAGTTAATAGAGTTTTGATAAAATATTTTAAAATTATAATGAAAGGGTGAAAGAAATATGAACAACAACATAGAATTTTTGCTTAAAAAACCAATTGCTCACCGCGGGCTCCATAACAACAAATATTTGGAAAACACAATTGAGTCGTTTGAAAATGCAATTAATAATGGTTACCCAATTGAACTTGATGTGCATTTAGTTAAAGGTGGAGATATTGTTGTTTTTCACGACGACAATCTAAAGCGAATGTGTGGCATAAACAAAAGAATAAATAAACTAACACTTCCACAAATTAAAAAGCTAACATTGTTTGATGGGAGTTCTACTATCCCAACACTTAAAGAAGTTTTAGATGTTGTTCAAGGCCAAGTTCCTCTTCTAATTGAATTAAAAAACGAAAGTAATCCTAAGAAAACTGTTATGAAAACGTTAGAAGTTTTAAATGAATATTCTGGAAAGTTTGCATTGCAAAGTTTTAGCCCTCTAAATCTTTTATGGATTAATAGGTTGGCACCAAAAATTTCAAAAGGGCAGTTGTCAAGTTTTCATAAAAATTCAAAAAACCCAGTTAAGGTAATGATTAAAAAGCTTAGATTTTATAACTTAACAAAGTTTGATTTTATAACATATAATATTGAAGATTTACCGAATAAATATGTTGAAAAATTCAAAAATCTACCACTTTTAGCATACACAATTAGAACTAAAGAAGAAATATTAAAGGCAAAATACTTAACTCAAAATTATATTTTTGAAAACATAATTCCATAGTTATAATTAGTAGTAATTGGTTTGCCTAAGTTTAAATGCTATTGAAAAAGAAAAAGATGAGGTTTGAATGGTGATTTTAATGAAAATTGGGTATTGACAACCCAATTTTTTTGTGTTAACATTTTATCGGAATTAAATATTAATAATATATGAAATAAAAGGTGGGAATTATTATGAGTATTGTTAAAAATAGTATTGATTTAATTAAAAGAGCAGAAATGCTTCAATTAGCATATGATTCAGCTAAAAAAAGAGCAGACTTAAATTCAGAAGATGACTTATATCAAGTTAGTTCGTTTGTGTCTAAGAGTGGAGAGTCTTTTAATCTTTTTAGTCACAAAGTTGAAGCGTTCAAAAAAAATCAAAAGTATGATATGATTAGTAAAGCGGTTTTTGCAGATGGCGCAGAATATATGATAACCGAAATGCCTGCAACAAGTTTCTTTTGGATTTCTAATTTTGAAACCCAACGTTCTTTGCATCTTGATGCTCCAACAACTTTAGACTTAGAAAAAGATATGTATGTGGTTATGGATTGTGATAAAACTATAGATCCTGTTATTGCATGCAAATACACAACCCCAAGCGTTATTAGGCACTTTTTGAAAAATAATAACTTTAAGTGTGTTGGCAATATCAAAAATGACCATAGGTTAAGAAAATATCTTAATGCTAAGGAAAAATTATTAGATATTGATGTTGCTAAGAGATATATTGAAGTTAAAATGGCAGAAAAACAAGAGTCAAGAAAAGATTCTGATCCAGTTTTTGATAAGAATCAACCGGAGTATTTCAGTGTTTTTGAAAAAAGAGCAAACGATGTTGATGTTGTGCAAGATATAAATTCTATTCCTGGTGGAACAATGGATATATATCATCAAAGAAGAGGATTTGAAACTTTGCATTCAGGTTCAAACTCATCAGACATAAATTCAATTATGGGTGAAGGTATTGAATTTATTGCTCGTGATATTAATTCAATTCCAGGTGGATTTGGTAATCATGACTTTATGCCAGATTTTGTTTCTTGCAATATTGGAACTGGAAGCGTTGATATAAATAGCATTCCAGGAATTGCTAAAGCTTTTGAAGATAATCAAATCGATGATCAAGAAGATTGGATTGAAACAACGTCAGAATTTAGTTGTGTTAGCCCCCTAACAATCACATCTAAAGAAGAAAAAGTTGGCAGTGAGCCAAGTGATGAATCAAAAGAAGATAGAACTTTTGATTTTGACAATGATTGGAAAAATTGGACAATAGATATGGGGCTTTAAAATAAATATTAAGTGTTAAAAGGCTTGCATTTATGGCAAGTCTTTTTTGTTGTGGTTTAAAAGTGATTAGTTATTTAAAATTCAGATTTATTGTATTGCGTAATTTAAAAGATGCTTAATGTATAGATATGTGTGGAGTGGTGGGGCGTTTCCCCTTTGATTCCATCAAAGGGGTGTGCTTGATAAATCAAGCACAATAATTTGCAAAGCAAATTATGAACGCCCCACCATTAACCTCGAAAATCCAATTTTAAAATCAAAACATAACCCAAATAAAAGTTGATAAAAAAGCTAAAATAAAACTAATAGAATTATAATAATTGTTTTTTTTAAATCATTGTGATAAAATAAAAAAAAATTTGGAGTTTTGAATATGGCAGGGAATTCGTATATTGAGAGCAAAATAAATAAATTTATGAGTGATAAATCTCTTGGAATGCAATTTCTTTTTAGTGATGAAAAGTTTATGTCTCATTTTAGTAGTCAAGATAGAGTTTATGCAGCCATTGCTCTTGCAATGAAAGGTTCACTTAACGAGGCCTATGCTTTAGCTGATATAAATACTAAAGATGCTGATGAAAATATAAAAGGCTCTAGCTTGGGTGTGATTTCTGGAGTTAATAGGGAGATTTTTAATGATGAGGGTTTAAGGGAATTTGCTTCGGGCACACTAAATTTATCTGCTGAAGAACTTCAGAGTTTAACATCAAGGCTTATTGATTCTTCAAGGAGTGAGGGAACAGCTCAAGAGGCGTTATTTCAACCATTTATTGATATGAGAGGTGGAGTTAAAAATATCAACACCCAATCATTAACAAATTTTATTGCAGGTTCTTTTTTGGGCAATGCAACCCTTTTTGAACCAAATGGTGAGTTTGTGAAAGGAACAAACATTCCTGCAAGTAACTTTGCTATGTTTATTAGGCAAGGTTTCAGCGCAAATATGGCATCTGCAGTGGGCTCAATTATGAGTTCTGCAAGTGACTTAGCAAACCTTCTTTCAGAACAATTTCAAATTCAACAAAAATTAAATAGAGAAAATATAGATGGTAACTCGCGTGCGGAAGTAACTGAAAATGATATAGCAAGATTGATAGCGGTTAATTCAGCCGCAAGTGACACTCTTCTTAGATTACACACTGAAAGTGAATTAAATCAAATTCATGCTGGAAGTATCGTTGGAAAGGTTAAAGTGCTAGGAATGCAAGAAAATGCTAAAAGAAATTTTGATTCTTTAAGCGTAATGCGTGAGTTTATAAATCAATCAACTAAAGAGGGTATTTTTGAATCAACAGCTGGCATTGAAAAAGCCGTAAAGAAAATCAATGATATTTTAGAATCTCAAAGTTTAACTTATGGCAACTTGTCTTCTTTGCAAGATGAAGTAATTAAAGAATTATCAGATAATTCCACAGCATCTAGTATGTTATCTGTGATAAAGGGGCTAAGGCCATCTCAAATGACAAACGCGTTAGTTTCTGCTGTGGAAACAACTTTAAATAATGGACAATACACAGGTAGCTCAGGTTCAAAACAACTAGTGTTAGATAATATCAAAAAATCACTTTATCCATATGTTAATGGAAGCGCGTTTTATGATATGCCAGTGAATGCAAACTTAAATTCGGATATAAAAGCGATAGATAGAGATTGTGATTCTCAAAGAGTGCTTAGATTTGAGCAAGGCATTAGAGAATGCGATGAATTTATTGCTGGGTTCATAGAACCAAAACCAGAGAGTGTTGATTCACGAGCCTATGAAAGCGCATGGAGAAAAAATCCATTCCAATTTTTGGCCAAAGAACATAAAGAACATTTAGTAAAGGTGCTGTTAGATAGGCCTTCATATTTTGGACTTAAGGGTGGAAACTCAAGAGTTTTGGCTGTTAGAAGGCAAGAAATTATGTCACTAATGAATGGTCAAGAATCTAACATAACTTCAGGTGAATTGTATACGCTTCTAGGTCATTATAAAGTGGGAGTAACGGGCTCACCTCAAGATGATATGTTAATTTCATCTATTAGATCGATTTGCACAAGAATGGATTATGCAGAAAGAAGAAGTTCGATTATAAATTCAAGAGTTTTAGAAAATTTTGATTTAGCAGATTTGAATTTAGCAGCAGATAGAACTTTAGAACAATTTGAATCAATGAATGAAACAACAAGGTCACAAGTTCAAGATGCAAGGCTTTTCTTGATTGAAAGAAATCAGAGAGAAGAATTGATGGATAACTTGGAAGATGAAGTAACAAATATAATTTCTAATCCAGATCAGTATTCAAGGTTTTTCTCACCAGAAGAACTTCAAAGAATTAACGCTTTAGAGCCAAGAGCAAGAGAAACTGCATTGCGTGAGCAAATAACATCTCAAAAGCTACAGGAATTTTCTCTTTACTCATATCAAGATATAACCCGCACAAATAGTGCTGGTGAAACTATCATAGTTCACACATTAGTTAACGAAAAAGGTGAACCAGTTTTATCGCAAGAAGCATTAAACCGAGCAGTTGCTCAATCTGAGTCCGACTTGAACTCACTATATGAATCTGCTCAAGAAGTTCAACAACAGCACAAAAACATTGCTGAAGGGAAAATTGATGGAAAAATTCATACTTTCGCTGAGCCTCAATATGTTCCAGAAAAATCAGCTCCTTTGAAAAAATCTGTGCTTGCAAATGAGAAAAAAGCACAAGAAGAAATAGATAAAGCAAATAAATTGCTAGATGAACAAAAAAAGGTTAAAGAACAAGAAGAAAAAGCAAAGCTAAGCAAAATTGCTAAAAGGTCAGAAGCAGTTGCGCAAGGTGAACACAGAATTATGGCGGGCTTGATTTATTTCCTTGGCAACCCAGATAACATTATTTCAGCTTCTGGTTATATGGCTAGAATGGCAGCTAGAGTTAATGCAACTTTAGCATCGCATAAAACTGTGGAACGAACTTTCCCTGGATTGGGAGTGTGTGAAGGTGGAATCCATAGAGATACCACGAATAGCCTTTATTCTAAGTATTCAACGGCTGATGATATTCGCAATATGCAAAGAGCATTCAAGGATAATGGTGTAAATTTCATAACGGCAGCAGTAAACAGGTTAGAATATAAATTTATGAAAGGTGCACTAACTGGCGATGCCATTAGGCATATGTTAACCGATCAAAAATACTTAAATTACATGGGCATCCAAGATCCAAGAGGACTTCTTGAAGAATTAGAGAAAAGAGGAATTGCGGTTCCATCTCTAAGCCATGATGGTGAGATCAAGCAAGATATCAACTATGGTGATAGGAATGAATACCAAAGATTTGAAGAATCATTCCAATCTATGCTTAAAGCGCAAAAACTAAACTTAGATGAATCAACTATCGCTTCATTAAGCGATAGTGAGAGAAAAGTTTATATTGCTAAAAGAGATAATTTCTATAAAAGATTTATCGATGCTAGAATGTTTGAAACTGATGGTTCAAAATTAAGACCATCAGAAATGAAACAATTATTTCTAACGGGTGCTTTAAAAGATGCACCAAAAAGTGTTAGAATTTGGTACAATGAAAAATTAAAACAAACTCTCGCAACAGATCGATTTGGTTATTACGATCAATATAGGGATTCGAAAGAATTCTTGGAAATAGATAATGAAAGTTCTATAGAATTTGATGTTGAAAAGTATAAAGCAACACTAAAACAAGCTTTTGGATATCTACCACCAGATTCTTTTGAAACCGATAAGATAGAAAGTTATGTTAATTTGTTAAGAGATGCTGGAGCTGATGTTTCAGGATTTGATCTAGGAATTGGCGAGGACAAAAAAGTTATATTAGATTTGCTTGATATCAAGGGCCAAACGTTAGAAAGTGTTAGTGCGCTAGAAGAAGAAATTAAAAAATCCGCTCAAGAACGATTGCAAGATGCAAAACAAATTGGTTTCGTTATAGGCGATGAGAGCAAAAAAGAAGCATATGCTATGAATGGCTTGATGAAAGATAAAGATGGAAACCCAATGGTGTATTCGGCTATGCTTGAATACAAAGATCGCTTAAAGGTTTCTGATGATCCAGTTTCTGGCAGTGAACAAATGAATGCTTATCTAGTTAATAATGCCCCATTTATAGATGCAATCCGCAGTGCAAAGGTGGACTTTATAAAACAAAATGGAACAACGAAAGAAACTTTCACTAATGCTATGGCAGAAATGTTTAAAGAAATTGATAGATTATATCCAGATGAAAGCCAGGAGAATAAAGAGGCATTGTTTAGGGATCTATTGGAAAATGAAGGTGTGGTTGGATTGATTGCTGGAAAAGATGGCAAAATCCAAATTGAAGGGTTTGAAAAACCTATTCAATATATGAAAGAACCTATCGTTTCTAAGGAAGTTTCAAAAGTTGATTTAATAACTGAAAATGTTGGTGGTGTTGTGATTAACCCAACTCAATATGGAAGTATTTTGCCACTTAACGTGAAAGACCAAATTAATATGAGCGGAAACATATCACCAAATGTTAAAAATTTTCTTGAAGAAAACTCAAAGTTTATTGAAGAAGTTAGATATGCTAAAGTTGATTTAATATCAAGTGGAAGTGTTGATGCGTTTGATAAATCAATACAAAAAATCGTTGGCGAGATTTACACTAAATTTGGTACGGATAGAGCAAAAGCTCGAGAAACAATGGTTGCTATTATGCAAATGGAAGATGTTGATAAACTTTCAAAGAGTGCGATGAATATTAGCGATCCAAATATCTTAAGAGTTATGGGAGAATATGAAAGAGGATATTTCTCACAAGACTTGTTTGAGTCTTTAAAAACTCAAAATTCAATTGCAAATATTGCAAAACCTGCCGTAGTTAAAAGTGGCGAATATTTTGCGGTTAATGGTCATGCCACAACTCAAATACTATTAGGTGGAAAAGATGGTTTCATAGAAAAGCTTTCAAGCATAAAAGATGCTTATTATAATGGCGATGGAACGAGAGTTATTAATGGAAATGTTGTTCCAGAACATAAAGGAGATAAGGCTGTATTCTGCGATAGACTTGCTGATTCAATAAAACAAGAGTTGAAAGCTATTCAAGCAATTAAAGATCCTTTAACTAAAAAAGCAAGAATGCTTGCGTTTAAAAATATCTTATATCAACAAGGTATAACTGATTTCTTGCAACAAGATAAAGATGGAAATAGTGTTTTAATGGTTGTTAAAGATGAATTAGTTGATGAGAATGAAAAGTTAAGGCAAGATGATTTAAAGATTGAAAAAGATGTTGAGCAAGCAAATGAGGATGGATTATACAAAACTGAAAGCGAAGTTGATGATACTATAGATAATTTATTAGATAATCCTGATAAAGCTCAAAATGAATTAGTTGAGCTGGTTGCAGACAAGGAGTTCCAAGCTAAAACCAATATTAATGAATTAAAAGCTGTGGAGATTGAAGAAATTTTGGATAATTCTAGAGATTTTGAGGTACCAACACCAGAGCAAGAACCAATAGATGCTCAACTAGATCCTCGAATGCTAAATCCAACATTTGATGAAGATGGTTATGGTGGCGGAATGAGTTAATACTAAGATGGTTTTGTGGGGTGCTATTATTGTTTTAATGCGTGTTAAAAATAAAAAGTGAATCAAGGTGTTTGATAAATTGATCTATCAAATTAGCTAATGATTCAAAATTATGGCGGTGATATGGCAAAATTAACACTATGAAAATGTGTTTTATGAGCATTGAATTGATATATGGGTGAGTTTTATGGACTATGAATTTAATCATGAATTAGATATAATTGAAAGCGGAAATTTAAAAGAAGATATTTATATGGCTGTGAAATTAGAACTGAGTGACTATTTTCATGCTAAATATAAAATATACTTAGATGAATTTTGTGATGAAGAAAATATTCTCATTGCAAAGTTTTATAGCGAATATTATCAATTGCTCAATAGGTTATCAATTATTGCAAAAAACAAAACAGTTAAAACTTTTCGTGAATATGCTTATTCGTTCCGCTCAGGACTTTTCGATGATAAAAATAGTGAATTAAACACACTTTTAACCACACTTCGTGAAATTGATGACTTGATTATTTCATTTTCTTATGATATAATAAAAAGTGTTAAAGATGGTGGAATTCAATATAAAACGAGTGCGGGTGTGTTCTCGATAATAAAACAATACTTTAAAACAGAGAAAAATCGCAAGTATGAAGGGTTTGAGAATCTACTAGAAGCTTTGTATGATATAACATATCGTGCAATGCGATTAAAATATAAGGAGAACAAATATGGCAAAAAATAGCAACATCTATAAGTTTGATATCATTGAGAGGATTATTGGTGAAATTGATTTCACAACAAAAGAAGAGGTTGTTGAGTTTGCAAGTAAGATGAAAGAAGTTGCAAATGAAAACCCAAACTACGATAAAGTTGTTAAACAAGCATTTAACGATGCTTATCGTGAAATTAAAGAAGAATTAACGCTTGATAACTTAAAAGAAATTAAAAAGATAATTGATAATAATTAATTTGCTTTAAAGTTTCCTTTGTTATGATGACAATGCCAAAAAAGATGTTTATTATTAATTTTTAGGATTAATGATAAGCATCTTTTTTTGTTGTTGAGTTTATTTATTAATATATTTTAAATTGTTAAACAATTTGGAATAAGTGTTATTCAATCAAATAAAAAGTTATAATTAAATCACGGCTTTAGTTAGCATTCTTGGGCTATCCGGGTTGTTTCCGAGTTTAAGACTTGTGTGATATGCTAAATATTGAAAAGGAATTATGCTTGCACATAGTTTTAATGTGTTAGATAGCTTTGGGGTTTGTGTAAACACATCGTAATTGCATTTATAGTGCTTCTTGCTTAGTGATGATACTAACACAACTTTAGCTCCCGTTTCTTTAATTTTATTTACGATACTAGTTGTGTTGTTTGTGTTAGAAAGTTGGTTGTTTATGATAATAACTAAGCTGTTATTGTCATAAACTGCCATTGTGCCATGTGGTATTTCCATTGTTGGTATTGCAATTGTGTTGATGTAGCATGTTTCTTTAATCTTCAAGGCACTTTCTTTTGCTAACACATAATCAAAGCCAGAACCAGCAAAGTATATCGTTTTATAGTTTGATATTAAATTGCTTAAGTCTTTAATTTCTTCAAGTTTTAGGCTTTCAAATTTGCCTTTTTTAATTGTGTTTATTTGTTTGTTTATAAATTTATTGAAGTGGGCAATGGTCTTTGATTTTATGTATTCATTGAATATCATAAATGCTAGAATTTGGCAATTAAATGCCTTTGTGCTTGCAACAGCTAATTCTTCGCCAGCCTTTAATGATAGATAATATGTTGCGCGTTTGTTTAAAATGCTGTTTTCGTTGTTAGTGATAGCAAGAGACCTTAATTGATATTTGCAAATAATATCAAATGCTTTTAGCACATCGGTGGTCTTTCCGCTTTGGGAGATAAAAATATAAAGTGTTGAAGATGAAATAAAGTGTGTTGCCTCGCTAAACTCATGAGCAAGTGTTATATCGCATGGAATATTGAGTTGTTTTTCTATAAGTATTTTTCCTGCTAGGCCTGAATGGTAACTAGTTCCGCAAGCGATTATGTGGATTCTATTAAACATCTCGTAAAAGTTGCTAGGAAGTTTATAATTGAGTTTGTTTTTAAACGATGATAAAGTGTTTATTAAGCCAACTTGGATTTCTGAGATTTCCTTGAGCATATTTGCACCATTTGTTGTTTCCATTTTTTTAGCTCCTAAATTATTTTTTCTATGTTTTAGTTTATATGCTTAAAAGTGTGTAAATGTTAACAATGTTTTTTGGGTTAGGCTTTAATTAAACTTGTGTTATTTTTATTAAAGTGTTATTATTTAAATCTCTACAATAATAAAAATATCAATGCTGTGCTTATATGAATGCAAGTTAGATATATGGCAAGTTTATAGGTGGGTTGTTGTAATTAATATTGTTTGATATGTAAAGATTAATAAATAGTGATTTTATTATATTTTAAATCATTAAAGGAGGAAATATGGAAAGAGTTTTAAGTGAAAAAGAAATTGTTGATGTGTGTGAAAAAATTGGTGCTGAGTTAACAAAAAAATTTAAAGGTGGGGAGCCTATTGTTGCTTGTGTTTTAAAGGGCGCTTGCCCATTTCATAACGAATTAATAAAGCATATAAAGTTGCCGATTCTTGTTGATTATATTAGAATGTCAAGCTATAATGGTGGGTTTGAAACTAGTGGAAACGTTAAAATGAAAAAAGATTTTGAATATGATATAACTGGCAGAGATGTTATAATTGTTGAAGATATCATTGATAGTGGATTAACGATGAGTACTCTTAAACCAATTTTAGAATCTAGAAATCCAAAATCGATAACATTTGTTACAATGCTTGATAAGCCATCAAGAAGAAAAGTTGAGTTTAAGGCTGATTATGTTGGGAAAACTATTGATGATTTGTTCGTGTTAGGATTTGGTCTTGATGTTGATGAGAAATATAGAAATTTAAGAAATGTTTATACATTTGATCCTAACTATAATTATTTTGAATGATTTAAATTTTGAGTGTGATAAAAAACAACTAAGGAAAGTAAAGTCTTAGTTGTTTTTTTGTGAGGATAAAGGAATTGAAAGTGTTGTATTTTTAAATAAGTTATATTTAATAGTATATTTATTAAATGGAAGGTTACTTGTTTGATATAGTGATAATAATTGCAAAAAGTGATTTTTAATTGCTATCATTAGTTGAGATTAAGACATAACATCGCTTAATATTGTCACAAAGTGTACTGTTGATGGCAATAACTACATATTTAGTTTATAGCTCATTATTTTCAAAATATCGTACTAATTGCTTTTGAGCGTGTTCAGTTTTTGCATACATAATCCATCTTATTTGAGCAATATTGTTGCAAAGCCCTGATTTCTCATCTTTATCAATAATCAAATTTACTTTGTCACCTGCGGATAAAACTGTGGAAATGTGAGAGATAGTTGGAGCATCGTTTAGGTAGGCACCTTTGCAAGCGAATCCAAAATCGTTGTGAATTCTAAAAGCAAAGTCTAAAATAGTTGAGCCTTCTGGCATGTATATAATTTCGCTACTTCTAGTTAACACTCTTATATAGTTTGTTGAAATATTTCCCGTTGTGTTTGGATCAATATAACTAATATCGTAGTTTTCGGTAAATCCGTTTTTATAAATATTATAATTTTTTCTGTTAAAAATATAAAGTTGATATTTATTCCTATAGTTATCTTCCACAACTATATATCGGCTTCCAGTGAAGTCATCTATTCCATAACCGATTATTTTAATTAAGTGAGATGTTTTTTCTTCTGTTAAGTAGTTGAAAACAAGATCTGTTAAGTATCTTTGATTTCGGTTGTTTTCAAAAACAAAGTATAATTTATTTATGTTCAATTTAACAAAGTAACTTTGCTTAACATCGAAAAGTGACTTAACTTCCAACACATCTTTCATTATGTTATATGTTTCAAGTTCGGTGCACTTATGGATATTGATTTTGAATGAATCTTTGAAATTTCTTCTTTTTGCATATTCGCCAAAGTTTATTGTTAAGTCGTTGATTAAAGATTTATATTTGTTTTTATTGTAACAATGAAACTTGTTATATAGAAGCTGGTAATTTTGAATGCTTAATTGATTTTGAATTTTAAAACATTCGTTTGTGATTTTTGAGTGAAAATAATTGCACTTTAAAATTTTCAAAAAAGGAATAATCCATCTCTCGGTTTCTTTTACTTTGGCTAATTGTTTATAAACGGGGAAACTCGAGATTGTGGTTAAATTGTGAAGTCTATCAGCAAACTTAATAAAAAACGCATAAAGATTTTCTTTGCCAATAGAAATTAACTTTTGAAATGTTAACTCTTCTTCAAGCATTTTTGTTAGTTCGGTTTTATGAGTATCTTTGCTTTCTATAGCTGTAACGCCATCAACAATTTTGGCAATTGTTGGGTTAAAGTCTTTTTTAATTTCTTCAATTGTGTAACCGCAATCTTCTACTGTGTCGTGCAAAAGTGCTCCTGCAATAACATTAGTGTTAAAGTCTAGCCTTTCCAAAATTTCGGCAACTCTAACTGGGTGCAAAATGTATGGATCGCCAGCTTTTCGAAATTGGTTTGCGTGCAACTTTTCTGCTGTTTCGAACGCTTTATATACATTTATAATATCTATGGCTTTCTTTTCTTTAAGGCGTTCTATCATATTTTGAAAAATGATTTTATAATCTTCCATAATTAATCCTATTTTAATTCGATTTGTTTAAGGGGTGAGTTATTCATCTTTTATGATTCTGTAATAATCATCATCTTCGGTGTTTGAAACTTTGGCAAATCTAAACATATTTGCATCTATTAAATCAATTAAGATGTTGTTTAGACTGTTTTCAAAGATTTTCTTTTTTTGATATTCGCTTAAATCATCTTTGATGTTGTCGTTTTTAATATAAAGATTTTTAAATAAATTTAAAAGTTGCTCAGATTCAATCTCCACATTAACATCACTAACGCCAAGTGATAGCATATTATAGATTTCACCATCTGGAATCTTCAAAACCTTTTTAGAAAGAAGAATGAATTGGATGCAAGGCATATGTTCTCTTCCGCGCGAAACTGAATTTGCTGTTCCAAGCCCGCCTATATATTCTTTATTGCTAGGAGGATTGTTTAAGATTATCAAACTTTGATCGTTTAATAAGTCGCTTTTAAGATAGATAAATATTTGAGTTAGGCTTGTTTCAATATTGCCAGTGTAGCATTGTTCATTTTGAGTGTGGAGAGCTTCTCTTTCGCTTAGAGGTGTTTCATCAAGAGTTTGCTTAAATGTTTCGGCAAAATCTCTTTCTTTAATAAAATTGCACACAACTCTTAGGCCATTTCCACTTTCGTTCGCAAGAATTGTTAAAACACCATATTTTAGGGTTGATTTAGAGAAACTACTAACTTTGCCTTTATATTCGCTAGAATTATAGCAATATAAAATATATGTTCCGATGAATTTTCTAAGGCTTTGATTTAGCTTAATCTTTTCTTCTGGTGCCATAAAATTTAAGTTTTTAAAACAAAAATCATCTATGCTGTAGCCATAATTATTTTTAATCTCACACAAAAAATTTAGGCTAGGCTCTAAGTTTTTGTTTAAATACATATTAATTGTTGCGGGCGATACATGTGTTACATCGCTTAAATTCCTTTGGGTTAAATTATTGTTAGTCATTAAATTTTTCAAGTTTGAAATAAAGATAGAATTATCCATAAAATCTCCATATTTTGTTATAATTTAACCTATTATAAATCATTCTAAACAAATATGCAATAACTTAAACATAAATTTAGATTTTTAAATCAACATTTTTTAGTGTTGCCTTATGGTGTGGATTTTGAAATGATAATTAGTTAAATTAGTGTGATAGTATAATTAAAGAAGTTTTTTGAATTGTAGTGGAAAAAATAAATATTAATGGGCTGGTTATTAATATATTAAATAGTATCCATATAAAAAAACAATTGTCACTCTATTGTGTATTTTAAACATTTATGATATAATTTAATTATTCAATAGCAAATTGAATAAATTAAACATATCTTGATTATGTGAAAATGCAAAAGTTTCAAACGCGAAAAACATAATTGAATGATAAGAATGAAATTAAGTTTGGATTAGTATTTTTTTTAACAAAAATTAGAAATAAATAAAAATGAAAGGAGAAGATAAATGAAGAAAGTTAAAATTATGTACGACTTTGATGGAACACTTAGCCCGCTAAATATGCAAGATTTTACCTTAATTAAAGAACTAGGTTATGATAATCCTGATGATTTTTGGAAAGTTTCAAACACGCCTGTGTTTGAGCAAGATATGGATAACGTTTTGGCATCACTTTGGACTATTCAAAGATTGGCGAAAGAAAAAAACATTAAAGTAACTAAAGAGTGGCTTAAGTCTCATGGAAAAAACATTGAGTATTATAAAGGTGTGGAGTCGTACTTTAAAAATTTAAATCAATATGGCAAAAGTAAAGGTGTGGAAGTTGAGCACTATATCATAAGTGCGGGCTCAAGAGAGATAATTGAAGGCACTAAAATAGCAAAATATTTTAAAAATATTTATGCATCATTTTATGCTTACGATGATAACGGAGAAGCGTACTATCCTTGTCAGGTTATAAATTTCACAAATAAAACCCAATTTTTGTTTAGAATTGAAAAAAATGTTATGGACTACACTGATAATAGGGTTAACGACTATTTCAAGCCAGAAGAAAGATTTCCATTTGCAAATATGGTTTATATTGGCGATGGATTAACAGACATACCTTGTATGCGTGTTGTTAAGGAAAAGGGTGGAACAAGTATCGCCGTTTATAACCCTGAAAAAGACAGTTCGAAGGCTGTTGCAAAATCGATTTACGATGCTGGCAGAGTTCAAGTATATGCTCCAGCTGATTATTCAAAAGGTAGCGAATTGTTTAAGTATTTGCAAGGAATTATCGATAAAGTTGCATTAAGTGACTAAACAAATTTGATGGAGAATATATGCTAAATAATTAATTGATTAATAGATAGTTATAGTTTTATTTCGAATAATTATAAAATAAAGCCCCTTTTGAAAATTGTGAAATAATCTCAAATGGTTTTTATTTTTTTATAGAACTTAGCTCTAATTTTATTAAGTGAGTTAATTCTAAAAAAAATAATAAGTCCTATTAATTTGACAAAATTATGCCATATTTATAAAATAGTAGTAAATTTAATATTAGATGTTTTTCTTTTTTGAATTAAATAAGATGATGGCGATAAGTGATAATTAAATGTGATTCGATTTAAAAAAGTAAACGATTGGAGAATGGTATGGCAGATTTAAAAATTGGGGTGGTTGGTTCTGGAGCTGTTGGTGGAGTTATTGCAACAATACTAGCGGAAAGCGGTTTTAATGTGGAAATGTTGTATAAGCACGAAGACGGGCTTATGATGGATAATTATGTTAATATGGATGTAATCGGCGTGTTTGGAGAGCATAGTTATCTTGTGAAATCCGTTAAAAGTGTGGATGAGTTTAATGAAAAAAAAGATGTCATTTTTGTTACCACTAGGGCATATTCGGTGGCAGAGAATGTTAAAAACGTTGTGCCATATTTAAGTGAAAATGGAATTGTTGTGGTTGCGGGAAACGTGTTAACGTATCAAGATATTAGGCAATATCTTCCGCTTAGTAGAGTTGTTTCAATGTTTATTGAGTGGAGTTCGGTTAGAATTAGCCCATGTAAAATAAAAGTGCTATCTCAAGGCAAAACAACTATCGGAATTTATGATAAAACAGCTAGGCCATTTTTGGGTATTGTGAAGGCATTGTTGGAGCGAATATCAAAAGTTGAAATATCGGAAAATATGCTTGAATTCACGTTAAGCAGAATTGTAATGAATTCAGCAATTTCAGCAATTGGGGCAATTTCAGGTTTAAGATTAGGAAAGTTTTTGGATGATAAAAAAGGCAGAACATTATTTAAAAATCTTATCAATGAAGCAGTGATGGTGTTCAACGAACTTGGCGTTAATATTCCAAAGTATCACAACCAATTGGATTATTATAGATTTGTGGACAACACATTCAAAGGCAAATTATATGCCCGCAAAATGATGAACTTAATAAAGAAAAATAATGGTTTATTAATTTCTTCTATGTTAAATGATTTAGATAACGGAAAGAAAACTGAAATAGATTATTTAACAGGAAAAATTTGTAGGCTTGCAAAAGTTAAAAATGTTTCAGTTCCATATTCTGATCAAGTAGTAAGGATAGTGAAAGAGATTGAGAAAGGGAACAGAACTATATATAAAGAAAATATTGATGAAGTTTTAGAGTGTGCTAAAAACTAAAATAGAATTATGCTTTTATGAGTGTGAGAAATAAAATTTGTTTTTAAGTTATATATATGGTTGCAAGCATTCAATAGGATTAATAAACAACAAAATTTACAAAACAATTAAATTGAAAATTTTAAAATAAGTTTGACAAATTTTTAAGTGATGGAATATACTTAATAGAAAAATAAAGAGAAAGGAAAATTTTATGATAATTGACGAAATTAAAAAAGCTAATATTCAAGCAATGAAAGATAAAAATGTTAATGCTAGAAATATTTATGGAATTTTAATTAACAAACATCTTCAAGCAACAATTGATAGCAGAACATCTGGCAAGCCAGTTGAAGATGCAGATATGGTTAGAATGATTCAAAAAACAATTAAAGAGCTTGATGAGGAAGCAGAAAATTATAAAAAAGTTGGAAATGAAGAAGAACATAAAAATATTTTAGAGCAAAAAAGTTTAATTGAAAAATATTTGCCACAACTTTTATCAAATGAAGAAATAAAGGCAATAATTGAAACTTTAGAAGACAAAACGGTTCCAAGCGTTATGCGCCATTTCAAAACAAATTATAATGGTAAAGTTGATATGAAGGCTGTTAGTGAAGTTTTAAAAAGTTTAAGTTAATATGCTTTATTTTTTACACAACTTTAGTAGATAGTTATTGAAATATCACAAATAAAGCCCTAACATTTATAACAAATGTTAGGGCTTTATTAAGTTTATTAAAAAATAATGATAAAGGTGATTAGTATAAACTATGTGATGTTAAAATTTGGGCAAGCCAAATTTTAAGTTGCTAAACGCAACTCCTTGATAAATCAAGGAATCACAGTTTTGATTCTGCGTCAGTTTATATCAAATGCCACT
>CAKVOF010000007.1 GCA_934778125.1 uncultured Clostridia bacterium | reverse complement strand
ATAAAAAACAGCATACATTATTGTTGCTCTTAAAATACTAGGAGAAAAATTACAAAGATAAGCATAAAACAAAAGAATTAAAATAAGAATTGTTAGGTTAACATACTTATTTATCTTTAATCTCTTTAGGAAAAATAAAATAAGCCCGACCAACACGCCAACATGCAAACCTGACACAGCCAAAATATGCGATATTCCTGCATGAGAAAAATTTGACCTAACATCATCTTCAATAAACGAGGAATCACCAAATAAAACTCCATACGCTATACCAGCATTAGTTTCACTCATTGAACCATTTAAAATCCGACGAGATTTATCTCTTATAGATCCACCAACACTAGATACATTTTTAATTACTCTAACATTAGAATAATCAACCTCAGTTGAAAATTCAGCATCAACTATATAGTTTAAAATTTTTAAGTTATGATTATTTTTTAAATCCAAACTAAGATTACATTCAAATTCTGCTAAATCATGTTTCTTTAGATTATTGTCGCAATTTTTTATCTTTATTTTAAGCGGAGCGTTAATTTTTATTTTCTTATCATTTCTAACAACATAAAATGAATCAAATGCAACATAATTTTGAGTGTAATACGAATCAACACTTGAAACAACCCCCTCAACTTTGCAATTAGCTTTATCATAGTTAACTATAGAGCTTTTACTATAAAAACTAATTGAACAACTCAAAAAGGAAATAATTAAAACAGCTAAAACAATAATCGTGTTTTTAAAAATTATATTGTAAGAAGCATTGTTGTTTTTGAATTTAAATTTTAAAAGTAATACAACAAAAAAAGCTAGCAACAAAATAGGTAAAGCAATGATACCAAAATTGACTTTTTTAAACATTATATAACTTAAAATTGACAAGCTAAAAAAAATGCCCACAACAAATGATATTAAAATTAAAACTAATGGTCTATAATTTAAAATTTTCTTTTGCATAATCACATATATATTAACAAAAAAATATAATAAAATCTATCAAATCTTAGTAAAACCAATAAACAAAAAACAAAAAAGCGCATTCCTTTAACAAGTTAGCGCCTTATTTTTTCTGTTTTTTTAAGTATGTTGAGCAAATCACACTCTGTTATTGTTTTTATAATTTTACCATTTTGATCTATAACCAAAAAAACAATAAAGTTATCAATATTTAAATATTTAACTAATGCATTTGGACTAAGTTTATTCGAGACAACAAAACATTTTAATGGAAGAGTTGAAATGCTTTTATAGTCTTTTTCTATATATGTTTTGTTATAAAAATTTTCAGACTTATAATCTGTGATTGATAATATAAGGAAAAACGCAATAAACAAATAAGAGTAATTTATTCTATAAAAGATTGACTTCACAAAGAGTGCAACAAAACCAACAGCAAAAAGAATTGAGTTAAACATCAAAATTCTAAAAACAACTTTTTTCATATTTGAATTCTTGTATTTTGATAGCAACACTCTACCACCATCTAAAGGGAAAACAGGAATTAAATTAAATAACCCAAGCGATAAATTCGCGAACATAAAATCATATGTGATAAAGTACACGCTTGGAAACACCCACCAAACAGCAAGCAAAACTATTGAAGTTAAAATGTTAACAAGTGGTGCAGAAATGGCAATAATACATTCGTTTTTGGCAGAAATAATAATGTTGTTGCCAAAAACACTTGCTCCATAAGGCATAAAAAGCATATTATTTAACTTATAACCAAGTTTATATGCCACGAAACTATGAACATATTCATGTAAAAAAAGGACAAATAAGTAAATTACCAATTCTTTATAAAAGTTTAAAAAAATTGCGATTATAAGAAAAATTATAAATGATATTCCAAATTTAATATTTATTTTTGGCATACAATTTGATTTTCAGAAATACTCTCGATTTTGACTGGTTGATTTTCTTTTACAATTTTTAATTTAATCATATTATTCTTTGCTAGTCCAAGTGAATCACCTTTTGAAACTTTAACCCCTGTTTCAACTCCAACAACATCTATGTTTTCATATTGTGTGATATAATTATCACAATGTAAAATTTTAATATATCTTACCCCATCAGTTGATGTTGATATTTCAACAACAACACCATCTTCGCAAGCGCTCACAACATTATTTTCAGCAACTTTAAATGTGATTTCATTTTCATATATTTCATAAGATTCACAAACAACTGGCAATCCAAACTGCAAGTCTTTTGATTCTAAATCATAATCTGAACTTGTGAAAACAAAATTTGATGTTTCAACATATGGAGAATAAATCGGATTAATATTATTTAGAATATTTTTTGATAAACCTAAACCATTAAACACCATTTTAGATGAACCAATAATTAAAAGCGGTGAAACTATTAGCATTGGTACAAGCAATTTATTGTTTATTTTTTTCCTTTTCTTTCTATATATAATTTCATTTTTATGTATACTTAAAAGTTCAACCTTGTTTCCCATATAATATTAACTCCTTGTCCTTAATATATATGAGAATTTTTTTTTAATTATTCTTGTACCCTAACTAAATATGTTTTGCTATTTTAATTCTATTAGAATAACCCTCCATTAAGAGCTTATATGCTCCATTCTCTAAAACAACAATTTCAATATCTAAATTCTCTGACTTTATATCCATATAATTATTTAAGACTTGAAGCATATCACTTTTTAATACGTTCATAATATGTTTTGGATTTTCATTTTTATCTCTAATTAAAACCTTTTTCAATCTATCTTCACAAATCAATTGCATCTCATTTCCCATATCATTAAACAATCCTTTTTAAGTTTCTACGAATTTCACCAAATAACCCTCTATACTTCTTAGTACAATCAAAAATTTCACTAGTTCCGTTTTCTAAATTAGAAGCAATCATTTTATAAATTTTATAAACATCAGAACCTTTCGTGCATGCACCACCAACAAGTAACTGACAAGCAATATCATCACTTTCTGGAATAACACCAACAATTGGAATATTAAGATATTCAACAATCGTTTCAACCTTAATCATATCGCCACTAACAATTAAGTCACCTCTAACTTTATTAACAACAAATTTTATATCATCAACAAAGCAACTCTTTAATGCAGATATTGTTTTATCAGCATCACGAACAGATGATATGTGTGGTGTTGTTACAATTATGCTTTCATTAACAACTTCAGCAATTCTTCTAAAATTATCTTCTATACCTGCTGGACAATCTATAAGTATGTAGTCAAACTCATCTTTTAATTCATCTATAACTCTTTTTAAATGAAAAGACTGAATTTCAAAACTTGAATATGTGTGATTAGATGGTAAAACAAATATGTTTGAATTGTTGAAATCTTCTATTAAAGCCTGCCTTGGCCTACACTTGCATTCTATAACATCAACAATATCATATACAATTTTGTTTTCAACGCCTAGAACAACATCGAGATTATTAAGGCCAATATCACCATCAATTAACAAAACCTTTAGATTTAACTTACTTAGTGCGTAGCCTAAGTTAACACAAAATGTCGTTTTTCCAACTCCACCTTTCCCACTAGTTATTGCTATCACCTTTGCCATAATTAAACTCCTTTAGTATAAGTTTAAATATTCAACAAAAAAAAGTAAAGAAAACTTAATTTTCTTCACTTTAATTTAACAATAAGGTGTTATATTACAACAATTTCAGCCAATATATAACACATATGTAGTTTTTATGAATCTTATTGAAATTTCAATTTTAAATTAATTATAAAAAATATCTAATTAATTTAATTAAACAACAAATAACAAAAATCAATAAATCACATTATTAATAATAGAATTTAATAATTTAGGATTTTTAATCACCTTGTTTATTCCAATTATTGTCGCAGATTTAGGATCAGTTGCAATATGAATTGGCAAATTTAGCCTTCCTCTTAAAAATCTTTCTAAGCCATTGATGGTTGCGTTTCCACCACACACCAAAATTCCACCTTTAACAATATCATTTCTTATTTCAACAGAGCAAGATTTAATTACCGCAGAAATAGCATTAACGATTGATGAGTAATATTCAGTAAAAAGATTTAAAAAATCTTGAGAGTGTGCTTTGATTGCTCTTGTTTCACTGGTATTAATATCAACTCCAAACACTTCATATTCAATGATATCATTAGGCAAAAGTGTGCTAACTTCCTTTTTGATATCTTCAGCATCTTTTCTTGAAATCTCAATCGAGTATTTATTTATTATTTCATCAATTATCTTATTCTCTAATGAGCGGTTTCCCATCGCAACAGTGCAACCACTAATAATTTCACAATTTGATATAACGGCAATGTCGGTAACACCACCCCCCATATTCACAATAATTTTAGGGCTTGTCATATTATCAATTGTCATTCCAGCCAACGCAAAAAATACATTTGGAATAAGTTCAATATTTTTTGCATTTAACATATATGCCAAATTTTTAAAATCTTGCTGTTCCTTTCTATTTACTCCACAAGGAACACTAAAAATAATATTTTTTCTAGAAAAGTTATTTTTCTCGCCAACTTTAGTTAAAAACTTTTCTAGCATTTTTCTTGCACAACTAAGATTTTTAACAACACCATCAACAATTGGCATTACTAGGTCAACATTTTTATTTGTTTTTCCTATTAACTTCTTTGCTTCTTCTCCAACGGCTATCACTTCATCTTTGCCTTTAGATGATTCAATAGCAACTAATGTTGGTTCTTTCAAAACAACACCCCAGTCTTTTTTATAAATACTGGTGTTTGAACTTCCTAGTTCAACAATTAAATCGTAATTTTTCATTATTATATCCTTTTCTTAATTATATCAGATTAATTTGATTTAACAAATTTTTTTAAATAAAAAAAGTTACTAATTCAAATTTTTAGTAACTTTTTTATTTTTTATAAAACTTTATTTATGTTAAATATATCAAACAAATCATAACACTTCAAGATTTTTGTTAAATGCTTTTTTAAATTCAGGTGCAGAAAGCATTGCATATTTGATTTCAAGATATGGGTTTCCTTCAACAATAGTTTTCATAATAACACTATCACCTAAAATATCACAACTAATATCTTTAATTATGCCATAGCCCGTGATATCTAAAGATTCAGCAATTTTTAAGATGCAAGCTAATTTTTTAACTGCGACCAAATCAGCTTCTGTTACAAGTTCTTTATATTTAACCCATTCAGATAAATTCAAATTATCAGAATCTCTTAATTTACTAACAAATGATGCTAAGATAATCTCAGTGTGACTAACACCATAAAGATCACTATTTTCAATTATTGAGAAGCCTGATTTTTCTTTATCTTTATAATTAACTCTTAAACCGCAATTATACATACTACTTGCAATTCTCAAAATTCTAATATATGGCCTTCCAAGTTTGTGTAGAACTTTAAGTTGTTTAAATAAAAGCATGGCTAAGTCGTAAATTTGAGCAATATTATTTGGTTTTTTATCGTAAAAATCATTTATAACTTGCAAACTAAACCCTAAAGAATCACTTATTGGTTTTTCTGTTGTTAAAGGAATTATAGATTTAAATAACATTCCTACTTCTTTATCAGTTTTACTAACAGCGATTGACTTGATATCCATAGCTTTAATAATCCCATCAATAATCGCTAATCCATAACCAATACTTAATGATTCACTAACAGTTAATCCTTTAATTTTACTATTTTTGGTACTATCAACAGGCTTGATAACCGAGTACACTTTTGCAAAGTCTTCAGCACTTATATCATAATTATGTTCAATATCTAGCGGATATTTTTTTGCCCTTCTAGATAATCCACCTAAATTTCTAAATATTGTGCCAGTACCAATATATTCAAATTCTTCAGTTATTTCACCCAACCATTCAAATTTAGATACTTGAACCATAATCTTTTCAGAAATTGCATTGCATCTTTCTTCCATTGTTGGCAAACTTTCAAATTCAAGACCTAAATTTATTGCACCATATGGAAGTATCGATGTGAAAAGGATGTTTCTTCTATTATACATTAAAACTTCAGTGGCATAATCGCCAACATTGATGATGATGCCTTTTGGTTTATTGAATGTGTTTATAACAGCAGAATATAAATCTTGAATTTCATCTTCTGGGTTTAAAATCTCAAATCTAAAACCAGAAGCACTAAGAATTTCATTCAAAAAACTATTTGCATTCTTAGCATTTTTTAAAATTTCTGTTGCAAAACAAATTGTTTCAGTAATATTCTCACGCTCTAAAATAGTTTTAAAAATCGTTAATATATTTGAAACTTCTTTCAATACAGTTGGCTTAATAAAACATTCAGGATAAAAATCCTTAGTTAAATTAATTGGCATAACAAGCTGATCTGTGATGCAAAACGATTTATTTCTAATCACATCAACTTGTTGCATCTTGATATAATTAGTGTTTAATTCAATAACAGCAATTTTTTCCAAAGTTTGTTCCTCTCATTTTAAACATAATTCCACCATTCTATGCAAAGATTATAGCATAGAAAATTAAATTTGTACACAGGTAAACTTAATTTTTTTAGAAATTTTTAAAAATATGAAACTTTAACAATTACAGAATAATAAGTTACTTAATAAACCGCATTATTTCAAATACAACTTTTACTTAATTTTTACTAAAATCTTCTTGAATTATATTTTACTAAAACCCGCAAAAAAAAAAGCAGATTATATTGCGTTACCGCAAACTATCTACTTTTTTGTTTATTAATCTAGTTTGATTGCTCCAACTGGACAAATGCCCTCGCAAGTTCCACATTTTATGCATTTATCTTTATCAACTTCAGCATAACCTTTATCTAAAGAAATTGCTTCAACTGGGCAAGCACTAGCGCAAGCACCACAACCAATGCAAACATCTTTATCAACCATATTATCTCTCCTTTGTTTATTAAACAATTATATGCCAAAACAAAAAATAAATTTAACACATAATTTATGATATTTTATCAAATTTTTTTAATAATAACAAGAGAATTTATTAAATAACTATCGTTTATTTTTGTTTAGCTATACAAACATGAAAGTTACACCTCTTCAAAAACATGTAATTACACCGCACCAAATTTTACATTAACACAATTACATTTTTTCACATAAAATACTGTTCCAAGATTATCATTCAATGTTTGAATACTTAATAGAGTAGTATTTTAAAACATCATTTTTGTTTTTATTGATCTTCATAAGGTAAATTGAATGAATAATATGCAACAATTGAAAAAGGCCTATAAATAGCAAAAAAATTGAGAAAAGAGTTCTTAAAAGTCCATTTGAAATATAGTTAGCAAGAATAGCGCCACATATTGAAAAAACAACACCGAAGATAATTAATTGCAAACCTGATTTAACATCAACAAGTTTATTTTTAAAATGAATAATAAGTGCAACGATTGCCATAGGAATAAATGCAAGTAAGTTAACACCTTGCGCTGTTTTTTGAGCAATCCCATAAAAAATTGTAAGTATTGGAATCAGTAATGTTCCTCCACCCATTCCCATTCCAGCAATTATTCCGCTGATCACACCAGCAAGTATATATAATAAAAACATAAAAACTCCTATATAAGCATTCTAATTCCACAAGCAAAGATAACCAAACAAAAGATGATTTCAATCCAAACACTTTTCATAATTTTAAGGAGCAATGCCCCGACTATGCCACCAATAATAAAGCCAATTGTTATGAAAATTGATAAATTTAAGTCAATGCTTTTTCCAAAACAATAAACAATAAAACTCACAATGCTTAACGGTAACATAACAAAAAGAGCTGTTGCATGAGCAACTTTATCTTTTTTATCACAACAAAAAGTTAACGCGGGAACACAAATCATTCCACCCCCGCCACCCCAAAATCCGTTGATAAATCCTATTAACGCCCCTAGCATAAGTTTTAAAACACATTTAGTTTTTGTTTTATTGCACTTTTGTGTTTCGATTTTTATTAAATTTGTTCTTTTTATTAAAATTTTGTTATTATTTGTCATTTTAAATTATTTTGTGTAGAAAGCTAATAATTATTATTGAAATTAACAAATATTATTTTTTTCTCTAAACAAAATAAATTTGATACATCATAAAACCTTGATTATCTTGATTATTATGTAAAATTAACTAATTTGCTTTTTTTATTTGATATTTAAGTTTATATAATATATAATAATTTGGTATTTTATTATAAAGATTTGAAATCATTCTTAATAATGAATAATCATTAAACTTAAAAATAAATTAAAAGGTGATGAATATGCTTAACAACAAAAAATTAAAAACTTTAAATAAAATTGGCATAATTATTTGTTTATGTTTGTGCTTTGCATTTGCATTCTTTATTCCAAGCTTAAGTTATTCAACCATAACTTTACTTGCAAGTGATGCAAAAACGAGCTTTGAAAATGATGTTACTTCTAAACTTTTCAATAACTATAATTTTAATCATAGTAGTAGCACTCGCGTTTATAGCCCTAGCAGTTGGAGCAAAGTAACTATTGATGGAGATACAAACTCTGGAGATTATCTTGCAGGAGTTGTTAACTTCAACAAAATGAGCAGTTATAAAAGCGATGTGGAATTATCAAAATTTTGGGATGTTTATGGAATCACATCTCTTCCTATCAATTCTGAATTGGTTAAAGAAGGTTCAAATACTGAGTTTGCTTTAATGATTAATGCTAAGAATTTCAATGGAAGAATGGGATACAAGCCATCTAAAAATTTAGAATTAGAAGCAAATAGCTATTATAAAATATCGCTAAATGCTATGAGTAATAAACAAACAGCAAATGAAGATGAAACTGAATCTATTAATACTGACTCAAAATTTAGTATTTATTTAAGTGGTTTTTCAAATAGTGAAATCGATGAAAAGGCTAAGTTTGAAACAGAAAGTTCTGAATCTGCATTCTCAACTTATACTTTCTACATTGCAACTGGTTCAACTAAAGAATCGTTAAAGCTAGAATTTTGGCTTGGTGGAAACAAAAAGAACTTAAAATCAAATGGTGCCGTTTTCTTAAGTGATGTTTCAGTTACTAAGTATTCTGAAAACGCATACTTTCCTGTTGAAAATGATAAAAACATTAAAATCACTCTAAACGAAAGAGACAACTACACACCACTTACTAACCTATCTTTCGAAAACAACCTTGAAGGCTGGACAATTTTAGATAATTCAAGTAGCATTAAATCATTTGCGGGATCAGTTAATTTAAACAGTAACACCGCATACCCTAAAGATGGCGACAACACAGTTTCTTATGTTGCCGGATCAAACTTTAGTAACACATCAAAACAAAATGGTTTACTATTGAGCAAATATGGCAAAGGAATTATAGGCGTTCAAAGTGATGCAATAACAATTGACCGTTTTGGTTTATACGAGCTTAACGTATGGTCTAAAACAGACAATGCAAATGCAAGTGATATATCTATTGAATTAGTTGATCTAACTAAAGATTCAAGCGTTAACAATGCTTCGATCAAATTATCTAGCACCCTAACTTCAAATAACTATTCAAACAATTGGACTAAAAACACATTTAGAATTAAAGGTGATCCACATCAAAATCGTGAAATTGCTATCAAAATATCTATAAATAGTTCATCAGACAATCTAAAATACGCATTCTTTGATGATGTTACAATATACAAAATCAACGCAACCACATATTCAAACTTATCAAATTCATCAACAGAATTTTCTCTTGATGAAACAAAGTCAATTTATCTTGCACCAAATTACTCGTTCAACTATATTGAAAATGAAAATACAAATATAACTTTCCCTTTAAAACCTGCAAGCTGGACCGAAACTACAACAATTTCTGAACTATCAAATTCAGGTATTGTTAACAGTAATTATGCAAAATCAAACGCAGGAAACTTACCTGAACAAATCAGTTCAAGCAAAGATTTTAACAACTTCTTAATGATTGACAATCTTGGTTCAACAAACACAATCACTTTTAAATCAACTTCAATCTCACTTGAATCAGATTCATATTACAAGATATCATTCTATGCTAAAACTTCAACAACTGGTGGTAACGTTAAATTCAAGTTATACACATCATCAAACACTCTTTACTCACAAGAAAACATTTTAGCAACAGAAAATTGGAAAAAATATACAGGTTATATTAAAACCAGTTCATCAAGTGAAACAGCCTATATTGATTTAACATCTGATAAAGCACAAGGCGAAGTTTATTTTGATGAAATAATTATTTCAAAATTAAGTGCTGATGCAATCGGCAAATCAGAAAAAATTATTGACTACTCTAAAGACTCTTTTGAATACGTTGAGAATGGCGAAATTTATCCATCTGGAAAATATCAACAACCTTACACATGGACTGCTTCAAGCAAAAATGACAACTTCAATTTGAGTAATTATGGAGTTGTTGACACAAACAAAACTTCTAACATATCAATAATCCCTACTGCAAAGGATGGTTCAGGATTATTATATATAAAGAATAATGATGAGAATTATTTATACTATAAGAGAAATTCATCATACACTCTAAGTGCCAACACATATTATAAATTCTCAGTTTGGGTTAAAACATATGAAATTGAGAACGAAAATGATGGTGCTTCAGTTGTATTAACTTATGGCGATGAGAAACAAGAATTTTTAAAAATCAATACTAATAATGTTGATGGCGTAAGCGAATTCAGAGAAGTAATTTTCTATATTAAAGCAACCGAGTCAACGAATCTTAATGTTTTACTTGGATTAGGAGATGAAAACACTTTATGCACTGGAATTGTTTTCTTTGATAATGTTACTTTAATCAAATTAGATTCATATGAGGAATATGAAAAAGATTACAATGCGAATAAGGATTCAAAACTAACTGCAACTGTTGTTAGCGCCACTGATGACACAAATGATAACAGTGAAGATAACAAAGATGATAACAAAGAGACCACAAATACAACTGGAGGAATCGACTGGTTATTAATTCCTAGTATCATCACTGCCCTAGCTATTTTAATTGCTATTATTGGTTTTGTAATTAGAAAAATTAACTTTAAACATCATACTAAAGTTAAAACATCATATGATAGAAAACAAACTTTAATTAAAGAATTAGATAAAGCAGAAAGAATCAGAGTTAGAGAAGAATTATTAAATGACTTAAATAACGATTTAGCTATAACTATTGCAGATATAGAAAAATTTGATAAGGAATCTTCAGCTCACATTGAATCAATAGAATCAAGACATTCTTATGAGATTAAATCATTAAAAGATGATTTAAAAGAATTAAACAAAGAAAAACAAGCAAAATTAGATGAGAAAAACAAATTACTATCAATTGATAAAATTAATGTTGATAAGGCAGTTGAATCAAACTTAAACTTAGAAATATCTAAAATTAGTAAGAATATATCTAATCTAGAAAGCAAATTAAATAAAGTAACATCAAAAATCGATAAAGTTAAGTCTTCAATTAACGAACACAAAAACAATCTTCTAGAGCAAAAAGAAACTATTGAAGAAGAGATCAAGAAAACCGAAAAAGAAATAAAAGATATTTCTTCGGAAGGTAAAACTTACGAAACTAGCAGAACTAAAAAAGGCTTAACTAGAAATGTTAAATCAAATAAAACAGCCAAATCAGAACAAAAAGAAGTTGAAATTTCAGAAGCTGATGCAACTGAAATTTCAGATGATAATATTGAAGTGACTGAAGAAGAAATAACTAAGCCAGATGACAATACTGAAAATAATTAATTTTAATGATGCCAATCAATATTAATCACTTGTTCAACAAAAAAACTAGGAAAATTCCTAGTTTTTTTTGTTACATATATTTAATTATAAAGCTATCACTTAGATTTTTTTAAATTTCTTTTATATAGCATCTTCTTCTTTTATGATTAACGCCATTAAACTCTTCGAATTGATTTTGAATTGCAATATTATTTTCTAATTGTAACATTGTTTCAGCGTATTCAACACCCAGTTCACGCATATTAGTTTGTATGTAGTTGAATATAAAAGCCGTAACACCCTTTGTTCTATAATCTGGCCTAACAGCGATTAAAGCCATATCAATTTCTTTTGGATGCAACAAAGCATGAATTAATTTATATGTTTTAAAACAAAAAATTCTTCCTTTTGTTGCCCTCATTGCTTCAGATAAACTAGGAAACACAAGACCAAAACCAACCAACTCTTTCTTTTCATTTTGAACTAAACAAACAAGTTTTTTACTTATAATCAATTTAAACTGAGTGGCAAACTGATCTTCTAACTTCTTAGTTATAGGAACAACGCCATATAATGGCCCATAGCATTCATTTAGTAATGCAAATATTTGATCTCTATACTCTTTGATTAACTTGCTTTTGCTTTTTATTGGAACAACACTTAATTTATACCTTTTTTCTAATAATTGAGCTAATCTTTCCGCTCTTTCATTTTTTTCTTTTGGAACTTTAATTCTAAATTCAAGCCAATCAACATCTTTTTTATAACCCAATGAGTCAATAATATCTTTATAATAAGAATAGTAATAATTTTCCTCAAAACAGCTCATTTGGTCAAATCCTTCAATTAACAAACCTTCTCGTTCAAGATCATTAAATCCAAGTGGCCCATGGACATGATCCATTCCTTTTTCTTTTGCCCATTTTTCAACCGCATCAAAAAGTGCCTTAGCGACTTCCCTATCATTAATAAAATCTACACGAGAAAATCTTGCATATTTTTGGTTCATTTTTTTATTGCTTGCACCTTGAATAATTCCAGCAATTCTACCAACTATCTTATCATCTTTATATGCTAAATAATAAGCAGTTTCACAATCTTCATAGTTCGCATTTTTTTTAGGGCTAAACATACTAAGTTCATCAGAAATAATAGGCGGAACAAAATAAGGACAATCTTTATATAATTTTAATTGAAACATAACAAATTGCTTTTGTTGTTTCCTAGTTTTAACTTCAACGATTTTAACCATAGTAACACTCATCTCCAAACAATATCATATCAATTATACAAGCATATTCTATTTAAGTCAAATCATTAAGGTAAGTAAATCACTAATAATTGATAATGTAATGAAATATAAATAAACTGATGTGTTAAGTTATAGCCATAAACATTGACCAATAAAAAGTTTTTCACTTTTTAAACCATTACTTGCTATTATGTCATCTTTTTCAATATCATATTTTTTAGATATTGATTCGAGATTTTCTAAAGGCGCAACAATATGCTTTTTGCCAATTTTGCTAGTTATTATAACATAATCACCAATTTTATAAGTAGAAGGCATAATATCATAATTACTTTGTTTTAAACTATCTAAATCATTCTTATTGAACAAATATTTAATTTGTCTATGATTAAAATTTTGTAAATAGATTATATCTTTAGAACCTTCTCCAAAAACTAAAGCTTTGTAATTTAAAATTGAGTATTCATGCTCTTTAACTTGAGATTTATCTATATTTAAAGTTTTTAATATTTTTTCATTATTTTCATTTTTATATTTAATAAATGCTTTTAACATAACATACCTCACTAAAATTTATGAATTATATATATTAAATATCACAAAAAAACAAGAATAATAAAAAACGAATTAAAATATTAATATAAAAAAGAGGTGATATTATTAAATCGTTATTTAAAACAGTTGCTATTTTATCAATATTTAGTATAGCCACAAGGTTTCTTGGATTCGTTTTCAAAATATACTTGTCTAGAGCTTTGTCAACATCAATGCTTGGTGTCTACACAATCGCCTTGAGCATTTTTATGGTTTTCACTACGCTTGTTGCAACTGGAATGCCAAATAGTATTTCGAAATACACACCAACTATAAAACAAAAAGAGCAAAATAAACTTGTTTCTGCAGGTCTTTATATTTCATTAGTTATAACAGCATCAAGCATTATAATTATTTTGGCATGCAAAAACTTGTTCAACATATTCGCCATGGACAACCTAGCATACACAATGCTTCTTATAATGATTCCAGCATTAATTGCAACCGGCTTTTATTCTCCTATAAGAGGTTATTTTTGGGGAAAAGAAATGTTCTTCCAATCAAGCTTGGTGGAGTTTATTGAACAAGTTATAAGAATTATCATTTGTTTTATTTTATTTGTAACAATTAGTAATAACTTAAAATATATAACTCCATCTATTAGTATAAGCATAGCTTGTGTTTTAAGTTCAATAATTGGTTTTGTTATATTTAAAAAGCAAAAAGGTAAAATCAGTTCAGGCAAAGGATTCTATAAACCACTAATTAAAAGTAGCACTCCTATAACAGCAGTTCGTTTCTTAGGTAGTTTCATACAACCGTTAATTACCATAATCCTTCCCCTTAAACTTATTGAAATTGGATTTACAAGCGAGCAAGCATTATCAGAACTTGGAATAACTATGGGAATGACTATGCCACTTTTATCCATTCCATTCACCCTAATTGGTGCACTCTCTATGGCATTAATCCCTAAAGTATCATTTATGAAATCTAATGATAACTATAATGACTTAAAAAAACAAATAAACTCATCAATAACATTTTCATTAATTGCGATTTTTTCGATTGTTCCAGCATTCATAAGTCTTGGCGAAGAAATTTGTGTTGTTATATTTTCGAATGCACTAGCAGGCAAATACCTAAGTTATGCAACATTTTTAATGATTCCAATGGGTATCTCACAACTAACTACCACAATACTAAATGCGATGGGGTTTGAGTCAAAAACATTCGTGTATTATGCAGTAGGTAGCGTGTTTCTGTTAGCAAGTATATGGTTTTTGCCAAAATATTTAGGAATTATGTGTGTGTTATTTGGGTTAGGAATTAGCAGTTTTATAACAACTATATTAAACTTACATAAAATCAATAAAACAACTCACCTAAACAAATACTATATAAAAGAGATGCTTATCTATTCTCTTATCGCAATTCCATGCATACTATTAACTAAATTTATTTACAATCTAATTATAAGAGTACTACCAATGTTTATAAGCGTTGTATTAAGTTGTGGGATTTCTTTTATTGCCATTATATTCCTATTTATTTGCTTTAAGATCATTAACTGTGAAGTTATTGCAAATAAATTAAAAAAAATAAAAACAAAGAAAAACCCCGCATAATTTTAGCCAACTAGAAAAAACTATTAATATGGCATACACATTAATAGTTAGAAGTATAATAATATACGCAATAGTTTTATTCTTAATGAGAATGATGGGTAAAAGGCAACTTGGCGAAATGCAACCATACGAATTGGTTATAACGCTAGTTGTTGCAGATTTAGCAACAATACCAATGGCCGACATTGCCCTACCCCTAATCCATGGAGTGATACCACTATTAACTCTTGGATGCATTCACTACATTTTAGCCTTGCTAGAACGCAAAAGTTTATTTTTTAGAAAAGTGATAAATGGCAAACCTGTAATTTTAATTAATCCAAATGGCATTGATTATAGAAACTTAAAAAAATGCAATATGAATTTTAACGATCTTCAAGAAGCATTAAGAACTAATGGTAATTTTGCGATTGAAGAAGTACTATATGCCGTTATGCAAACAAACGGCACATTATCAATTTTACCTAGAGCCCCTTATGCACCATTGAACGCAAACACAATGAAAATTGATGTTGATGAAGCAAGTCTACCTATAATTGTTTTAGCCGAAGGAAAATTAATAAAAGAAAATGCAAAACTAGCAAAAATTGATGAAAACTTTATATTAGAAGAAACAAAATCCTTAGGTTATAAATCGCTAAATGAATTATTAATTGTAACACTTTCCAACACTGGGACTCTTTATGTTCAAGGAAAATCAGGCAAATTCCAAACAAAAGATACTGATTTTCAAGGTGATTGGTAATGAAAAGGTTAATTTGTGTTTTATTAACGCTAGCATTTCTAATTGGAATTTCAACATATGAAGTAATAAATATTAGAAAAATTACAACAAAACTTGATTCCGAGATTACAAATTTAGTTGATGTTTATGATAATAACAGAACAGATATAACAATTATTTACGATAATGTTAGAAGTGTTAAAGATTGGTGGGATAGCATTGAAGATGCAATATGTTTAATGTTTAACCATAAGGATTTGAATTATATTTCCGATTCCCTAACCAAACTTACTACCTACACAAAGGAAAATGATTTTGACAATGCATTCGCGGAAGTAAATTTACTCAAGGAATTTACAAACAAGTGTCAACATTTTATGGGATTCAACATACACAATGTTTTATAAAAAAGATAGTTATATGTGTTTAATCTTAAATACAAATAACTATCTTTTTTCTACATAGTTTTATCAATACAGTTATTATCAAAATTTTTATTAGAATCTAATACTGGTTCTTTTGGATTGTCGGGTTCGCAACCAAAACTAGAATCATCTAAATCAAGTTCAACAAACTCATTATTGCTTCCTCCATCTTTAGATGATGAACCCCTATTGGAAGATAACATTTCTTCCGAAGAAATTTTTGAATTGATTTTTGCAATAGAACTTAAATATTTTTTATAACTTTCCCCATCATTAACCACTTGTATTAAAGATATTTTTATATCACCTTTCTTACAAACATCAGAAAACTCTTGTTCCGTTTTTGAAACTGGCTCAACACCAGCTGGCTTGGTGACTGAATCGTAATCCTTTTCCATTTTAATGATTCTCATAAGTCGACTTCTTAAATAACCTTTAGACTTATCTAAATCTCTATCATTTAATTTTTCTACAATTTTTTGACCAATTGTACCAAGCACACCTGTCACGGCACCAACCTCCAAAAGAGGAGTTGATAACTCAGCTAACGTTAACGCAATTTGTGAATTATATTCTTTTAACCCAAAAGCCGTGTTCATAGCAAATAATGAGCTACCTAGAAGAACGAAACCATATTTTTTTAAAAAATTAGATATATTCCAAATTTGGCCTCTATCCTCAATCCCTTTAAATAATGACTGAACCTTCACAACATATTGCGGATTTTTATCTTTGATATAATTATAAATCAAAGCATCGCAACCCCTAAGCGAATAATCATTTCGAGCCTTATTCATTCTCTTATAGTGATCATAATTAAATGGCTCAGACTCATCAACGAAATACTTTGTTTTCATATCTCACCTCCAAAATATACATTTAAATATTAGGCATATTTTATCTACCTAATATTAAGCAATCAAAAACGAATGCAACAACTAAAAATTATAATATTCATTATCATCTAGAGAACCTATATCTTCATTAGGCATATTTATTACATTACCCTCAAGATCACATGAAAATTTGCAAACACAACTATCTTCAGCAATATCCAAAAGCAAGTTCTCATCTTTAATTTCATCTCTTAACTCTGCAGAAGCAATTGCAACTTTTTCCAATGGCTCCAACTCAGAAACTGCATCTTGATTTTTACCACTCAAACAATTATTCTTCGCGTTTTCATCAAACCTCTTTACCAAATCAATCCTTGCACTAACTCTACTCATATAATCAGATAATTCTTGATTTGTTAAATCAATCCCATTTAAAGCCTTAATCGTTTTAGCACATTCATAAGCCATTAGTCCAGAAACAGCAACTAAGCCACTAAGAGCTATAGTTCCAAGGTATTGATTAGCTGTCTCAGAATTAAAAATTGGTTGTAAATTTACCAAGTCAAATACATAATTACTTATTCTTGGTAATACACCAATTGCACCTAAAATGAATGATTTTTTTAAAAGACTACTTTTCTTTACATCACTTTCTATTTTGTCAATTTGAAACATTGCATTTGCAGAAGAAGCTTTAATAACTTCGTTTTTCTCATGATTATTTAAATATTTACCATAAACATCATCATTTTCATTCATGTTAGATTTGGCAACATTAACAATTGATTGATATTCTAACTCTTTTTCTTTTTTACTAACCATATTTTCCACCCATTTAATTTAATCTATAATATAATATCATAATACATGAAAAAATACAATACTATATTTAATATTGTATTTTTATTTGTTTTCGTTAATAATTATTCATAATAAGGTAGTTATATAACCTGTATTAATTAATAAAAAATGGTATATAACTATTACGAAAAAATATAGTTTAAAATTAAAATTACTCATTATTTATAATTGTATTTTTATGCTAAATTATGAATTTTTATATTCAAACAATTCACCATATTAATTATATTTATTCATAAATGTGTATAATTATAAAAGCAAAACACGTCACTTTAAGTAGTCTTTTAAATATTTTGCTGTGTAACCCACACCATTTTTAACTAAATCTTCAGGCGTACCTTCGGCTATTACAGTTCCCCCACCAGAGCCACCTTCCATTCCTAAATCAATAATATAATCAGCACACTTTATAACATCAAGATTGTGTTCAATAATCACTATAGAATTTCCATTATCCACCAACCTAAACAATATTTTGTTTAACTTTTCAACATCATATAAATGCAGACCCGTTGTTGGCTCATCTAAAATATATAAAGATTTACCAGTTGCACGCTTACTCAACTCGGTTGCAAGTTTAACCCTCTGAGCCTCACCACCGCTAAGTTCTGTTGCAGGTTGACCTAACTTAATATAGCCTAATCCAACATCAACCATCGTTTGCATTTTATTCTTTATTTTAGGCACATTTTCGAAAAATTCATTAGCTTCTTCAAAAGTCATTTCGAGCACATCATAAATATTCTTACCCTTATACTTAACTTCCAAAGTTTCTCTATTATATCGCTTTGAACCGCAACAATCACATGGAACATAAACATCAGGCAAAAAGAACATTTCTATCTTTTTAATACCAGCCCCACCACAGCATTCACACCTACCACCAGCAACATTAAAACTAAATCTGCCACTATTATAACCACGCTCTTTAGCATCTGGTGTTTTGGCAAACAAATCACGAATATCATTAAAAACACCACAATAAGTGGCAGGATTACTTCTTGGTGTTTTACCAATCGGACTTTGGTCAATATTGATTACTTTATCGATATACTCTAGCCCATCAATCTTCTTATAGTTCCCCTCAGGCAAGTTGCTATTATTCACTTTATTATAAACTGCTGGGTATAAAATTTCATTGATTAAACTACTTTTCCCACTTCCACTAACACCTGTAATTGCCGTTATCACTTTTAACGGTATCTTAACATCTATATTTTTTAAATTATTTTGCTTTGCACCATGAATGCATAAATATTCATCACCAATTTCCCTTCTTTTATTTGGTAATGAAATTTCAAACTCCCCACTTAAGTATTTTCCAGTCAAACTATTTGGATTATGCATAATTTCTTGTGGCGTTCCTTCAGCCATAACTTGCCCACCATGTACACCAGCAAGTGGCCCAATATCCAAAATATAATCAGAAGCTTTCATCGTATCTAAATCGTGTTCAACAACTAAAACCGTGTTACCCAAATCTCTTAAATTTAAAAGCGTTTTAATTAACTTATCATTATCTCTTTGATGCAAACCAATACTCGGCTCATCTAGAATATAAATAACCCCCGTTAATCCACTTCCAATTTGAGTTGCTAACCTTATTCTTTGCGCTTCACCCCCACTTAAAGTACCAGCTTTTCGCGATAAAGTTAAATAGCCCAAACCAACGTTTCTCAAAAAAGATAATCTTGCTTTAATTTCTTTCAAAATTGGTTCAGCAATAATATCTTTAGATTTTGACAATTTCAAATTTTCAAAAAAATCATAGCAATCATCAACGGACAAATCACAAACATTAATTATGTTTTTTCTATTTATTTTAACATTTAATGCGTTTTGATTTAATCTATCACCATGGCAAACTGGGCACTCCTTTTCCATCAAGTATTTTGCATACTCTTGTTTCATAAACTCACTCGTTGTTTCTTTTGCTTTTCGCTCCAAATTAGGAATAACCCCTTCAAATTGAGCCATTTTTTCGCCACCCAGCCAAGGCAGAAATGCTTTAATTTTTTCCCCCTTAGTTCCATACATTATCATATCTTTGCATTTACTTGATAATTTTTCGTATGGTAAATTAATATCTTCACCAAAATGATCAGTAACAGCAGTATAAAAAGCTTTTGCCATCATACTATCACAAGACCAACCCATACAAGAAATAGCACCTTCAAGTAAACTTAATTTAGGAGATTTTACTATTTTATTAACATCATAAATTTGTTTAAAGCCTAGGCCAGAGCATTCAGGACATGCTCCATATGGACTATTAAAACTGAAAATTCTTGGGCTAATTTCACCTAGAGAATAGCCACATGTTGCACAAGCATGGTTAGTGCTATAAAGCGATTTACCATCTTTAGTGCTCACAACAACAACCCCATTTGTTAATTTCAAAGCTGTTTCAACACTTTCAGTTAATCTACGCTCTATACCATCTTTAATAATTAGTCTATCAACAACAATACTAATATCGTGTTTTATGTTTTTTTCTAATGATATATCATCAGTTAAATCAATAATTTCACCATCAATTTCCGCTCTCGCAAAACCATCTTTCATATACTCGCGTATTTCTTTGTTAAACGTGCCTTTTTTACCTGAAAAAACAGGTGCTAAAATAACTATTTTAGTACTTGGCTCAATTTCCATTATTCTATCTATAATAGAATCAACTGTTTGCGTTGATATCTCTTTGTTGCAATTTGGACAATAAGGTATACCAATATGAGCAAAAAGTAACCTTAAATAATCGTATATTTCAGTAACAGTCCCAACTGTGCTTCTAGGGTTGTTTGATGTTGTTTTTTGATCAATTGCTATAGCTGGCGATAGCCCATCAATGCTATCAACATCTGGTTTACTCATTTGACCTAAAAACATTCTAGCATAACTGCTTAAGCTTTCCATATATCTCCTTTGCCCCTCGGCAAAGATAGTGTCGAAAGCAAGCGTGCTTTTCCCACTTCCACTAACACCAGTTAAAACAACCAGTTTATTCCTAGGAATTGTTAGCGAAATATTCTTTAAATTATTCTCTCGTGCACCTTTAATAACGATATTTTCTAACATATTTATTTCCTTTCAAGTCGTAGAGAAAATTATTTCCCTTTACTCAACTGTTTTTTCAAATTATTAATTTCATCTCTAAGTTTAATAGCTTCTTCGAAATTTAGATTATCTGCACACATTTTCATTGTTTGCTCTAATTCATCAATGGTTTGTTTAATTTCATTTCTATTTTGTTTTTTAGATTTAACCTTTTTGGTTATTTCAAGCGTATTTTTTATAGGTTTAATAATTGTTTTTGGAACTATTCCATATTTTTCATTATAAGCAATTTGAATTTGCCTTCTGCGGTTTGTTTCTGTAACTGCTTTATCTATACTTTTAGTGATAACATTAGCATACAATATTACCTTACTTTCACTATTTCTACTAGCCCTTCCAATAGTTTGAATTAATGCCCACTCACTTCTTAAGAATCCTTCTTTATCCGCATCAAGAATTGCAACCAATTTAACTTCCGGAATATCTAAACCTTCCCTTAGTAAGTTAATTCCAATCAACACATCAAATTCTTTAAGTCTTAGTGCGTTTATTATATCTATGCGCTCCAACGTGTCGATGTCACTATGAAGATATCTAACTTTTATTCCACGCTCAACAAGGTAGTCTGTTAAGTTTTCAGCCATTTTTTTAGTTAAGGTTGTTACTAAAACACGTCCATCATTCTCAATTGTATTATTTATCTCACCAATCAAATCATCTATCTGTCCATCAACCTTCCTTATTTCAACAAGAGGATCTAAAAGTCCTGTTGGTCTTATAATTTGTTCAGCTATATTTGATGAATGCTCCATTTCAAATGGCCCTGGAGTGGCGGAAACAAAAACAGCTTGATTAATTCTGCTTTCAAATTCTTCAAAATTTAAAGGCCTATTATCATATGCCGATGGCAACCTAAACCCATAATCAACCAATGATTTTTTTCTTGCAAAATCCCCAGCAAACATTCCTCTTATTTGTGGCAAAGTTATATGGCTTTCATCAACAAACAGTAACATATCTTTTGGAAAATAATCCATAAGAGTGTATGGTGCTTCACCTGGAGTTCTCCCATCAAAATATCTTGAATAGTTCTCAATCCCTGAGCAATAGCCAACCTCTTTAATCATTTCTAAATCATAGAAAACTCTTTCCTTTATTCTTTGAGCTTCGATGAGTTTATTTTCACTTTCAAATTCTTTTACCCTAACTAAACAATCATGCCTAATTTCATCTAAAATCGCATCTAAGTCCTTATTTCCAACAACGTAGTGTGTTGCTGGCAACAAAAATAAATGATCAAGAGTATTAATTTTTTTACCCGTTAAAACTTCAATTTCAGAAATCGATTCTATTTCATCACCAAAAAATTCAATACGAATTCCAACATCACTCTTATTTGCTGGAATTATATCCAAAACATCGCCTTTACTTCTAAATGTTCCACGCTTAAAATCAATTTCGTTTCTTTGATATTGTAATTCTATTAGCTTTTTTATTATAGCATTTTTTTCAATTTCATCACCAGGCCTTAAAGAAATACACATACTTGAGTAGTTTTCAGGCGCACCTAATCCATATATACAAGAGACACTTGCAACAACTATAACATCTCTTCTTTCAAATAATGAACAAGTTGCCGAATGCCTTAATTTATCAATTTCATCATTTATGCTCATATCTTTTTCAATATAAGTATCTGATGATGCAATATAGGCTTCTGGTTGATAATAATCATAATAACTAACAAAGTATTCAACTCTATTATTAGGGAAAAACTCACGAAACTCATTGCAAAGTTGCGCTGCAAGTGTTTTATTATGCGCAATCACTAACGTAGGCCTGTTCAATTTATTAATTATATTTGCCATCGTGAAAGTTTTACCAGAACCAGTTACACCCAACAGTGTTTGATAACGCAAGCCATCTTCCAAACCCTCAACAATAGAAGCAATTGCTTGAGGCTGGTCTCCTGTTGGTTGATATTTACTTATTAAATTGAATTTAACCTGTTCTTCATTCATATTCTTAATATATTTTTCCTTATTTTTGCAGAAAATATTTACAATTAAAAAAAGTTAAAACCTAATATGTTTTAACCTATATATTATATTTTATATATATCTAATTGTCAAGTTTTATTTTAAATTTTTCGAACATATTTTCGAATAATTTATTTTGCTATAAGAATACTTTACTAATTTTATACAATAAAACACAACTTAAACTACTAATACATTTTTCATATCAATTATCGCTATTTTATTATAGCTTTCAAAATAATTCCCACAACAAATGATATGCAAGCTAAAATAATTGTTCTTGTTATAGCAACAACCCAAGACTTTTTCTTGTTTTGTTTTTCACGCAAAAAAGCTTCACCTTTTTCTTTTAACGAGATACAAAAAGTTTTCTTTTTATTTTTTTCTGTTATGATTAAAGAAATGTATTCTTCTAATACTAAATTTTCTAATATTTCTTGAATTTCCTTTTCATTAATTTCCGTTGGGTAAATTGAGTTAATCAACTCATCGCACGAAACAAGACAAGTGCCTTTTTGACTGCACTTATCATATATTATTTTCATAATTTTATTTTCACGCCTACTTAACATAAATTTCACCTTACTTCAAAATTAAAAAAACTAAAACACCACCCAAAAATGCTGAAACAGCAGAACAGATTGAAGAAATAACCGCAAGTTTCATATACGCCAATTTTTCTTTTTTAACTTGCTTGACTTCTTCATCGTGAATTCTTGCCTTAGACAATAAAGCCAAACACACATCTTTTTCATCAATATATTTTATATCAATATAATCACGTTCAGCTAAATATTCAAGATTTTTGATCATATTTTCCGCATCAACTTTATATTTTTTACCTAATTTAGCAATTATATCACTTAAACTAAATATTTTATAAGTTGATGAATTGTCACTTATTGCGTTTAACACAGTAATTATTCTTTGGCTTAATTTATCTAACATACTTATTCCTTAAACAAAAATATTTTTTAATTTAGCACTATAATTATTTTACCACAACACACAATAATTTAGCAATTATCTTAGCGTTTTAAATAAAAATATTGCTATATATTCAAAATTCTTTGCAGTTTTTAATTTTTAAAACATTATCTTTCTTTTATTTTGTGTTTATTTTTATTTACAAATAAGAAAGTTAAAAAAATGAAGTGAATCCCTTCGGGGTTCACTTCAAAATAATCTCTGAGAATTTTTATTCTTACAATTGTGTTTTATCAACTTTTTTAACTGATTTTTTAGATTTTGATTTTTTATTAGTTAAAACAAAGTAAATAACAACAGCACCTAAAGCTAAAATAGAAACGATAATAAGAATTGTTCCAACTGCAGTTGAAATCTTTGTTTTTTCTTTTACTTCTTTTTCGGCAACATTAATTTTAAATGTTGAGGTTTTAGCACCAGTTACACCATCATTTAATGTGATAATTAATTGATATTCACCAGTTTCTTCAAATTTCCAAGAATAAGAATCAGATGAGATTGAATCAATTGTTTTACCATTTGGTCCTTTTAATGTTATTGTTTTTGTTATTTCTTCATCATCGCCATCTTGGTCTTCAATAATAACGAATTCTGGGTCAAGTGAAAGTGTGAATGATTCTCCAACGTTTAATTTTTCAGGAATTTTGTAGTCACCAACGAATTTAATTGTTGGTTGATAGCAATTTCCAACAGCAACTTCTTTAGAAACTGTTGAAGTATTTCCTTCATAATCGGTTGCTGTGTATTTAATTGTGTAGATACCTTGTTTTGTTGCTTCAAAATATCTTCTTCCATCAACTTCGATCAATTCTTGTTTTTCACCTTTTGCATTAGTTACAGAAACTTCAGCAAGAGTAATTAAATTTCCATTTTTATCAACCGGATATTTTGCATCTGAGAATGAAACATAAGGAACTTCTACTTTAACACTTTCTAATTCTTTATCCCAACCTACTGTTTTACTAACAAGATTTAATTGAGATTGATTTAGAACTGGATCAATTGTATCTTGAACAGTGATTGTGTACTTTCTTGGTTCAGATTTATTTCCAGCAGTATCATAACCATAGTATGTGAATGTGAATGTTCCAGTTTCTTCTGGAGTGAATTTATAAGTGTCAAAATCAAAGTATTTAATTCCGTTTGAAGATACTTCAACATCAGTATATGCAACACCATCTAATTTAACAACTTCACCATCATCTAAAAGCCCTGCTTTTGGTAGAGTAATTGTGTTACCCAATTGGATTGTTGTATTAAGATTTGTTTCATCAACAAACACGATTGTTGGAGCCTCTGTGTCTTTAACAACAACTGCATAAGAGATTGTTGTTATATTGTTACCAGCATCTGTTACAGTGTAAGTTAATGTGTACACACCAGAATAATTAGCAACAAATGAAGCATCTGTTAAGTTATATTTGAATCCAGAGCCAATTGTTCTATCTTTAACATAATTATAAACAACAGGAACATTATTTCCAGCTTTATCAGTGATTGTTAAATCAAATGTTAAGCTTCCACTTTCGTTATCTGAAATAACAAAGTCTGGTAATTTAATTGTTTGTTTTTGGTTAAATACTTCTTTGTTTGAAGCATCAAGACCGTTACTTTGAATTGTGCTTGGCGTGATACCATTTTTAGTTTCAAGTTGAAGAACAAACGATGAACTTGGAGCAGTTAATTCAATAGTTGCTGGATTTTCATCATTAACATCAATAACTTTAACAACCCTTTCTTCTGTTGAGAAGTCAGTGTTGTAATCATTTTTTGATGTTGCAGTAATTTTTAATTCGCTAAAAGTATCTCCTAGAGACAATGTGTTTGCGAAACCGTTAACATCAATAATATATTTGTTATCTTTTGTTGAAACAAATTTAGCATCAACATCTTTATTTGCACCATTAACTGTTGCAACAACTTTAACTTCATTATTTAATCTTTCATCGTACTCATCTTTTGCAGTGAATGTAAACTCAATAGATCCATCACTTTTAACAGAACTAGGAAGTTCGCTCATAGTGATTTTTGGTTTTATTGTGCTATAATCACTTGTGAAGGTTGAAGTTGAGATAGCTTTAACTGGGAACGTTTTTTGAATTGTGTTTCCAGCTTTATCCTCTGCTGTGAATCTAAAATAATAAGTTCCTTCACTTGTTATAACATAATCGGCAGTTTCAAAATATTTATACTCACCTTTAGCATTTCCAGCCTCAGATTTATATCTACTTGGAGCAAATGTTAAAGCTTCATAACTACCGCTTGGAACTCTAACTTCACGAGTTAATTTTAAATCTTTAAATTCAGTTAAGTTATCTGTTGCAAATAACGCAGGAAGTGAAATTAAAGCGATATTTTTGCCATTAATAGTATCGTTTAATAAACCTTGTTGATCTGATGTTAGATCAGTCTTTGTTTTATTTAAAACAACGATTGAAGGAATGGTGTTAACCTCATTGCCTAATAATTCATTTAATTGTTCTTCTTTTATTGAATCTGCAATGTCGGTTGAACCAACTTTAGTGATTTTGCCATTTTCAACAGTGTATGCTTTAACATATTTTATTTCTGGATCAACATTATCTTTAACATCTTTAATAGTGTAACTAGCAACTTCACTAACAACATCTTTTAAGCTTGAATTAATCGTGCTATAAGGAATAATTGCCTGATAGGTTACATAAAAGTTTCCAAGAGCATTTGCTTTGAATTTATAACCTTTTAAAACTTGATTCGTTACATCAATATATTTATCATTCTCAACATCATAGTATTTAATTACTATTTTAGTGTATGCATTTAGAATATCATCACTATGAGAATTTGAATCTGTTACTTTAATTGTTGGGAGAGTTGTTTCAACTCCAGCAACAGCGGTTGTTGGCATAGATGAATTTAATTCAAAACTTAATTTGATGTCTTTATTAAATTTATCTTTAGAAACACACTCAAACTGTTTACTTTCCTTAGCAACAATGACTGAATCTTTTGAATATTCAAAAACAACTTCATAATTTCCGGTTTCAGCTGAATCTGTTAACTCTAAAGCATAATATTTTCCGTCTTCGCTTAAAGTAAGAGATTTTTCAGTGCTTGATTTTGCAGATTTAACTTTGACATTTAAAGAATAACCAGTTAAATCAATTTCATTTGGATTAATGACTTCAACAGCTGGAATTTTTAAAGTTGAGCCTTGAGGCACTTTATTTGGAATAACGAATTCTGAATTTTCAGGATATGCAATTTTAATTTCAGAATCCACAACATTAATTTTTAAATTTTTGATTGTTGAATCAACAACCCCATCTTCGTGAGAAATAATAGATAAAGTATATACCCCACTCAAATTAGCATAGAAGCCATATTTGCCATCTTTCTCAACGATTGGAACATCTTTACCAATTGGCGAAACAACCTTATAAAAAGATTTATTCGTTTCACTATATGGTTTATCAACTCCATCTAGAGTAAAACTAGGCAAAGTATAGAACCCTCCAAGAGCCACTTTATTCACAAATTTCTTTAATTTTATAGTTTTTCCATTAACATTAGTTAAGTTGCTTCCTGTTCCAGCAAAAACCTTACCAACACATTTAACTATAGCAGTGAAAGGTGTGATAAGAAATGCAAGAATTAAAAGCAATGTTACGAAAATATTTTTATTACTTTTAGTTTTTAATTTGCCTTTCATAGTGCAGTTTTCTCCTTAATACATACATTTATAATTGTAACAAGTCAATTTTATACTTTATAAATTTTATTGTCAACTATTTAACCAAAATAAAGAAAAAAGATAAGTTTTATAACTCAAAATTATTAGTAAATGTTGTTGTTACAACTTTAATATATATAAAATTAAACGATTTATTTAAAAAATTTATTATTTAATAAACACTTTCATCAATATTCAACAAATTGTTTGGTAATTTAACATTATAATTTGTTTTGCATTGTTTTTCGATTATGATATAGTACTTTTAAAAATTTATATGCGTTTATAAAATGTTAACAATATGTTAATTTATGGAGCATGGGGCAAGTTTTAAAGCAAAGCTTTAAACGCACATTGCAAATGTGCGTGGTGCAAGACACTTGCACCAAACTCACCCCACCCCAGTCTTGCACCCTAACTAAATTCAAAAATATAATTTATCAAAAAAAGAGTTGAGTAAAAATTTACTCAACTCTTTTATAATACAGCCAATTATAATGCCCACTTACTAATAACTTTATCTAAAGCATCAGAATAATTATGTTTTTTCAAGTCTTCTCTTATTTCAATAGGTATTTCAGCTAAAACAGTCCCATTTTGAGTTACTATAATTCTACCAATAATTGTGCCACTTGTTAATGGCGCTTTTATGCTTTCAGGGACTTCATAATTTAATTCAACATCAATACTTTCACCGTTTTTACATATTGCATAGTAATTTTCAGTTGGATAAACTTGAGTTGTTTCAACTTTACCTCCCTTAACTTTAATAGAACCTAGAGGATTATTTGTGAACAATACTTGTTCGTTTTTATAATTAGCAAATCCATAAGAATATAACTTAACCGATTCTTCAAATCTATCTTGTGGCTTATCACAACCAAGTATCACAGCAATTAATTTCATATCATTTTTCATTGCTGTGCTTGCCAAACAATAACCTGCTTCATCAACATACCCAGTTTTTCCATTTAAACAATGATTATAATATCTGATAAGCCTATTGGTATTAACAAGTTCTGTTTCTCTTCCAGATGGGTGAACTAATTTATCCATCCAAATATGGCAATCTTCGTTATATATATCATATTCACTAACTGCTTCTAAAACCTTAATTGTGTCCTCTGCGGTACTATGCTGACCAGATGTAAACAACCCTGTTGCGTTTTCGTATACAGTATTATGCATCCCTAATTCTTTGGCTTTATCATTCATTTTTTGAACAAATAAATGTTCACTACCAGATATAGCTTCAGCTAAAACAATCGCGCTATCATTAGCAGATGCAACAATCACACTTTTTAACAAATCTCTAATTGAATATTCACTTCCAGCATCTAGAAATGCTTGGCTACCCTCAGCCATACAAGCATATTCTGATGCAACAACTTTATCATCAAGGTTAATTGTTCCATTTTCAATATTCTCTAAAACAATTAAAGATGTCATTAACTTACAAATACTTGCAACAGGTGTTTTTTCATCTGCATTATAAGATGCTAACACTTTTTTGCTATCTGGGTGATACAAAATATAGCTTTTAGCGTTTATTTTAACATCATCATTAACAGAATCCGCACTAACAACTCCAATTCCACTGCTTATGGCAAATATTGCACAAATTATTAAACATAAATAAGAAATTATTTTTTTCATAATATTCCCCTTTTCTTATAGTTTGAGAAATTTTTTTTAAAATATTCTTATCATCATAATTAAATAATAATTAAAATTTGATAAACTCTTATGTGAAAAACTTTAAAAACACTATTGACATCAGCCTCTACTTATACTAAAATATAATTGCAAAAAAGGTGGGAAAAAATGAAACTAATTAAAAAACCAGAAGAATATACAGATTTAGATAAAGTCAAAAAATCAATTAAAAGAACTGAAAACTTATCAAGCGTTGCGTGGAATACCTTCGGTGTTTTTGGTAGTATGGGAGTTATTACGGCTCCTATAGCAATTGCTTCATTTGGTCTTTCTTTACTTGAAAAAAACAATTTAATTGAATTGCCAGCAAATATGACAAATCCAGTTGATAGCACTTTAGCTTTAACTAATATAGGATTATTGGTTGGAGCTGGAGCAGTGAATTTAGGTATTAAACTTGATGAAAGATTAGATGCTTTACAAACCAGAAAACAAGAATTATTTCAACAAACGGTTAATGAGGCAAACGAATTTGATGAAATAAATCTTGAAAATTCTAATAATGATTCTATGGAAAGATAAAAAAAAACTTAACAAAATTTGTTAAGTTTTTTTTACTTGCCAAACCAATATACTAAAATCTAAGTCCAAATAGAAAAGTACATAAAATAAATTGGGACTGGTGATATTGCAATATTTTTAGAATTATAATATTCAAAGTTTATTTGAACATAATTTGACTTTGCATTAAATACCGCATTCACACCTTGAGTAGCCTCACCATTAATGTTTGTTTTTTGGACAAGACTAAACAAATTATTATCAACTTTAAGCAACGCATCTTTATCTTTTTTATAAAAATAATCTTCATTTAATTTATTGTCTTTAAATATTTCAACACCATTATAATTCTTGATTTTCAATTTTTTATTATATTTGTTCTTAATGGCACTAGACAAATCAAATGATGCTAAATCTTTTTCATTATTATATTTTCCTTTAGAAAGAATAAACGTTGTTTCATCTTCGAAGCAGTTTGAAGAATTGTTGTCTTTTTCGTATGCTGAATTATTAACATAATCATTTAAAACGGTATACTTTCCTGCACCTAATTCCTTTTGAGCTTCTTCACTTTCAATTGAAACATTAAATTTTAATTTAACCTTAACGTCATCAGTATTAGCATTTTTTAAAGATATATTATAACTTCCGACTTCAAACTGATCACAAGCATATGAATTTGCAACCTCACTTCCATACTTATCGCTTAAATAAGATTTGAAATCACTTATAACTTCTTCATCTAGTTTTGGTAACAAAATTAAAGATACAAATTTTTCATGGGTTTCAATAACAGCTTCTTTTAAGTTATCTTCTCCACCAATTATGCTATTTAAGTTTTTTGTTATATCCGATACTTTTTCAACAGTAACATTTACCCTAGGCAATAGTGGAAATAATCTAAAATACTCTTTATTCTTAGATTTAGACTCAGCAAAACTCCCATCAGCATTAATGTGCTGTTTTGCATCAGTTGCAGTTGTTAGTGCTGTGCTAACAATTGTTGCGATATTTAATGTGTATGCCCTATAGTAATGCATATCAATTATACTAAAAACATCTTTATTTTCTTCAGTAGTTATTAAGTTCGAAACAAAATAAGTTGTGAATCTTTCTTTTAATGCGTTATCATAAGACACATTTGATGCACCAATAATCTCTTGCAAAATATAATTAGCAATAGCACTTGCTTCTATTGTTGTAAACCCCAAATGGTCAATATTTTCGAGATTAGAATCATAAGTTGATGCTGTTCCTGAAGATATCATAAAAGCACTTATTTCATTTTTAAGATTTTCTACCGTTAGTTTTCCAGGGTTTGCCCATTTTCTTGAGGTATTAACTTCAGATGAAAAACTGCCACCTTTCGAAGGATCGCTTTCATCAACCAATTTAAATAGATATCCACCATTAATAGCATTATCATAATTTAATTGTGTTGTTCCAGTTGTGTTATTTATTTTTGAAATATATGCTTGCCCTTCTGGTGTGTTAACATATGCGCTCGTGTTTGGAGATATTGCATTCTCACCTAAAACTTGATTAGTTAATATATTAATATTATAACCACTCAAAGTTGTTTGAGCACCAGCAGTATTTCCGTAAACCGATTTAATTCCAAATACTAGATATTCACAAAAAGATGTTATTTGCCTATCCAATAACTCTTTAAAAGTTTTCACAGTTTTAGTGTGGTCATCATAAAACTTTCCATAAGGTGTTGCATCAGTTAAAATAGCAACACCTTCATAATAATCATCAATGCTAACTTTTGTGTAATCAGTTCTTCTTGGATTTCCATAGTCGGCTTCAGTTTCACTACTAGATCCACCGCCCGTGCCACCGCCAGTGGTTCCGCCAGTTCCGCCACCAGTGGTTCCGCCAGTTCCGCCACCAGTGGTTCCGCCAGTTCCGCCACCTGAACTACCACCTGTTGTTGTTCCGCTAGAAGAACTTGAATCATCTCCAAAAAAACAACCAGAAAAAGAGAACACGCAGAAAAACAACATTATAACACAAACAATTTTATTGAATAACGTTTTTTTCATATAAGCCCTCCTTTACATAATTAACTTATTTATTAACATCAACCACCATAAAGTTTGCTTTATTTGGCTTGATTTAGCTTTTTTAAAAATTCAACTAAAATTAGTTTTAGTTTTTCTTTATTATTTATGCTTGAATTTAACACATCTTTATGGTTCAATTTTTCATCTGAAAGTCCTGTTGCTTTATTAGTGATACAAGAAATCCCCAAAACCCTCATTCCATAATATCTTGCTTTAATAACTTCCATAACTGTGCTCATTCCAACCATATCTGCACCCATTGTTTTAAATGCTTTAATTTCAGCACTAGTTTCGTAGTTTGGTCCCAACACTTGCATATACACACCTTCATGACATTTAACTTTCATTGAAGAACAAATCTTTTTAACAAATGTTCTATATTCTTTATCATAAGGCTCACTCATATCTATAAAAACAGGATATGTTTCATTTGGAACAACTTCACATAAAGGATTTCTTGACGTTAGGTTAATATGATTGGATAATAAAGTCACATCACCAATATCGTAGTTTTCATTAATCCCACCAGATGCGTTTGTTACAACTATTTTTTCAACACCTAGTTCGTGCATAACATCAATTGGAAGCGTTACCATTTGTGGAGTGTAACCCTCATACATATGGAACCTTCCTTGCATAATGCAAACATATTCACCACCAACATAACCAAACACAAAATTACCAGCATGACCACGAACAGTGCACTTTGGCATTCCCTTTAATGATGAGTATGGAATAATGATTGGATTTTGAATTATTTGAGCAACTTCATTCCAACCACTCCCCAATATCATAAAAACATCTATTTGATCCGATACTTGTTTCTTTATTGCTTCAGCAATTTTTATCGCTAAATTTTTTTTCATACATTTTCCCTTTACTTTATTTAAAAGATTCATTTAATTATCTTCGCTATTTGATTTTGACTTTAACCGTTATTACTTAACCAATTTTCTTAAGAATGAGTTACTACTCTCTTCTATTTTGTAATAATCTAACAAACTTACACTAACACTATTAAAACCGTTTAATGTTCCTAAATTAACACCTTTTTTTAAATTTTTCCCATAAACCAAAAGAGGAACAAATTCTCTACTATGATCTGTGCTTGGAGTTGTTGGATCACAACCATGATCGGCTGTGATTATAAGCAAATCATCATTTTTCAAAGTGTTTATTATTTCAGGAATTTTTAAATCAATTCTTTCAATTGCTCCCGCATAACCTTTAACATCATTTCTATGCCCATATAGCATATCGGTATCGATTAGGTTTATGAACATTAAACCATTAAATCCGCGCTTTGCAATTTCTATTGACTTTTCTAGAGATTCTTGATTATTGTGTGTGTGGTAAGATTCGGTAATGCCTTGAAATGCAAAAATATCTTCAATTTTACCAACTGCAACTGAATCAAATCCTGCATTTTTCATTTTGTCTAAAAGGGTTGCTTTAGGTGGAATTAAAGAAAAATCTTTTCTATCTTGAGTTCTATAAAACTTACCAACTTCTCCAGCAAAAGGTCTTGCAATAATCCTTCCTACCGCAAACTCGCCTTTCATAATCTTTCTTGCTTTCTCACAAATTTCATATAATTTTTCTAATGGTATCACTTCTATATGACTTGCAATTTGCAAAACAGAATCTGCCGATGTGTATAATATTGGTTTCTTTGTTTTTAAACTCTCTTCACCAAACTTTTCGATTAAATCTGTTCCACTTCCAACACCATTAAACAAAAATTCATATCCAGTTTCTTTTTCAAGTTCATTAACAATTTCTTTTGGAAAACCATTTGGGAATGTTGGGAAAGGTGTTTCAGAAATTATACCAGAGATTTCCCAATGCCCAGTGGTTGTGTCTTTCCCAGAACTAAGCTCTCTCATTTTTCCATAATTGCCTAAAACTTTGCCTTCAACATCTAAATTAAGCCCATCAATACTTTTTAAACCTAAAGTTGTTAGATTAGGAATTTGCATTCCAACTTGAGTTAGCGTGTTCTTAAATGTGTTGCTTCCTTCATCGTGATATTTGCACGAATCTTCACATTCACCAACACCAAACCCATCTATAACATAAAGTAATGTCTTCATAATATCTCCTTAAACTACTTATATAATAGCACATATAATATTTTAATAACAAATATTTAAAGCCATATTACATATTAAAAAATTATATTTGAGTAGTAAATTTTCCGTATTCAATTATAACTTTTGCCAAATTTGAATAATTATGGTCTATTTTGTTGAATCTTGACATATTTATTACTAAATGAAATCTGGATCTTATTATCAAAATCAATACTATTGCAATTCACGTTTAAAGGACTTTTTTAAGGTTTATAAAGTTTCTATTATCTTATTTACTGCCATATTTTTATTCGGATTATCGCTTGGAATTTTTCTCTGTGCTGGCAAAACTGGAGATTTAGAACTTGATGATTTTTTTAATGACACTTTTATAAATTATTTATGTGGTGAAACTAGCAACTGGAGCGTATTTTTTAATCAAGTTTTATATATTTCGATTTTTTCATTAATAGCGATTATATTTAATAACAATATATTCTTTGTTATAGTTAACATTTCATTAGTTGCAATTCGTGGCTACGTTTTAGGGTTTGATGTTGTTTGCATAGTTACTCTATTCCCTGTGCTGGGATTAGTGTTGAGTTTGATAATATATGCTATTTTCTTACTTATTGCAAATCTTACCTACGCATTAATATGTGCTATTGCTTTTAAAAAGTATCGTATATTTAAAAAATATGGTTGTGTGTGTTCAAAAGAAAAAAGTAAAGCCATAACAAAATGTATGATTTTACTTTTACTTTTAATAATTTTAATTCTACTAATTCAATGCCTACTTTTGATAATCATTAAAGCCACTGTTGTATTTTAAACGATACTCAAACAATAAAGGTTGAATATTTTAAATGTTTGGATAGCACACTGATTTATTCTTTGTTTGTTATTTCAAAATGAATTTCACTTTATAAACATCATTATTGGAATCAACAACATTTCCAAACTTCTTTAATACTTTTAAATTTTTAACATTATTTTTGTTAGTAGATTGAATCAATTCAGAATAATTCAATTTAACACATTCTTTCAATAAATTTTCAAATAGATAATTTCCATAAAGTTTGCCACGATATTTTTTTGCGATTGCATATTCAATAACATCTTCAACTTGGCTTTGATTATCTTTGATTGCGATTCTTCCAACACCAACTGCAACATCGTTTATTTTAAGAATATATGTTTTAGTATTGTTGCGTATACTTTCATCGAGTTGATTTTTCAATTGCAACAAATATTCTTCTTTATTTAAGCCATAAAAATCGTTAATAAAGCCATTTTCTTCTTTTTCTATATCTTGAAACATATCATAAATATTTTCATCAAAACTAGAAGTTAGTTCACTTAACACAACTTTTTCATTAATTCTTTCATCGATTTCATTTAGCAAATTTTGCATCTTTTCATCAAAATCAGAATCCATAAATTTATTGATGTCTGTTGCTTGGAACACATAATTGTTGATCCAATAAAATTTCATAGGCCTTGCCCAACCATTTGCACAAGGAATAACCGTGTCCGTTGTGATTTTTGTATCTAGCGCTCCAACAAATATGAAAAACAACTTTTTCCCTCTAAGTAACCTTTTATGATAAAGAGGAGAAGTTCTATCAAAAAATGTTTTTGTTAAACCTGTTACATTTTGGAAATAATTAGGAGAAGCGATAATTAACATATCACATTCAAGCAACTTTGGTAACAATTCATTAATACCATCATTTTGAGAGCATTTACCAGTGAACTCACAATATTTATGGCAACCATTACAATAATTTAGTTTTAATTTTCTTAGTTCAATAGTTTCAACACTTATTTCTTCACCATTAAATTTTTCTTCAATCTTTTTTAAAATAATTGAACAATTCCCTTTTCTTGGGCTACCATTGATAAGCAAAATTTTTTTCATATTTAACTCCTACAAATCAAATCTAGAATATAGAAATTATTTTAAAAAGTCAAATAAAAAAAGCCACTTCATCTTGTGGCCTTTTAAACTAATTGTTGCACCCTTCCATCAAATATATATGAAATTAATTTTTGAGTATCCCTAGAAACATTTCCACAATAAAACTTAATTTTTAGTGGCGCAAGCATTATTAAATCAGTTACTAAGCTAATTTCATCTTTATAAACTTTGCTTGCTTCATTACAAACAATTCGTTTGCCATTTTCATCTAACAAAACGTAATAATTGTCCTTGAAGTAAACATTTATTTCTTTAAAAGTTGGTTTTATACTTTCAATTAAAAACTTCAAAAATTCTAAAAAAATTTCATAGTTATTTAAATACATTGAATCGTAACTAGTTGCATTAATTAGGTCATTCCATTTATTCCTTAATTTACCCAACCTAAATTTATAGAACGCTTCTAAATTTATATTTGAATTAATATTGAGTTCATTGAACACAATATTAACATCATTTTCAAAATCAAAGCACATTAAAGCCTTAATAAAAGCAGATTTGCAAGTTTCGCTTACATTTTCCATTATTATCATTTTATTCAAAAAATCTTCTTTAAAAATCAAAACTATTCTTTCAGCAAGAACTTCTTTCAAATAGTTTTGAATTTCTTGAATTTTACTCGAGCACGCAATACTTAAAATATGATTGTCGTTTATTTTTTCACAAACGCAAAGCAACCCAGAATTTTTAAATTTTGCACTTAAATTTTTCTTTATATTAAATAGATAATGTCTATTTTTTGATGATGATATAATAGATATTTCCCACATAAATTGTCCCTTAGTAACTATTGTATGCTATTTAAAAAATATTATTTTAATTTTCATAACATTTTTAAAATTATTTATCAATTTTGTTTTCTAATTTTGAAAATTTTCAGCACTTTCTAAGCAATCTACTATATAGATATCCATAATATTATTAGGATCATATTTTTTTAGTACGCGTGCAAGATTAAATACTATTCAATAATTAAAAAATCCCATTTTTTTGGGATTTTTTTTACATATACTGAGGAATTTCTATTCCAATGATTCCAAGTCCTATTGTTAAAGACTTTAAAACTAACAAACATAAACTCAAATAATTTGATTTTTCATTCTCATCAAGTTTTAAAATCTTAACATCGTTATATAAAGTTGAAAACGCACTCGCCAAATCAAACGCAGATTGACAAATAGAATTCAAGGTGTTTTCTTTATAAGCAGTATAAAAACTATCAAAGAATTTAAGAAGAGATATTGCAACATTTCTTATATATCCATTGCAAACATTTATCTCTTTAAACTTTTCAAAATTAGCTTTATTTAATAACGACTTGATTCTAACAGCGGTGTATTGAAGATATGGCCCAGTTTTACCATCAAACGAGCAAAATTTATCCAAATCAAACACATAATCTTTCCCTATAACATTAATCATATCACCAAATAAAAGTGCTGCCACCCCTATTTTTTGAGCAAGTTCATTATTTTCTTCCAAGCCATTTGCTTTTAATTTTTCTAAAGCTTTATTTCTTACCATTTCAACAACATCATCAAGTTTAACTGTTCCACCATCTCTAGTTTTGAAAGGCTTTCCATCAGTTCCATTAACAGTACCAAAAGCTATATGCTTTAATTCTAAATCATCTGGGCAAAGTTGAGCTTTTCTAGCAACTCTAAAAACCTGTTTAAAGTGCAACGCTTGACGATTATCTGCAACATACAAAATTTCATTTAAATTATTATTTTCTTCATATCTTTGTGCAATAGTTGCAACATCAGTAACTATATACATTTGCGCACCATTGTGTTTTTGAATAATTGCTGGAGGCATAGGCTCTTTATCATCATCTTTAGCCACATCCATAATATATGCACCATCACTTTCATAAATCAATTTTTTATTTTTAAAATCTGCAATCATTTGATTTGCATAATCATTAACAGTGCTTTCTCCATTCCATAAATCAAAAGTAACGCCAAAGTTTGCATATGAATTTTTCACCATATCAACGCTTACTTTTCTAAATTCCTTCCAAATATCAAAATAACCTTTCTTTTTTTGTTGAAGCCATAATGTTATATTGCTAGCACGTTCTAAAAACTCAGGATCTTCCTTTTTTCTAGCAGATGCTTTAGGATATGCCTCATCAAGCATTGGAATTGTTATTTCAACTTTAGGCTTGTTTTCGCCGAAATAATAACCCATATCATAGTCGTCCATAAGCTGTGCAATTGTTAATCCCATTTGCAATCCCCAATCACCTAAATGAACATCACCAACAACTTTATTTCCCATAAATTTATTAAGCCTATATAACGCTTGACCTATTATTGCTGAACGCATATGTCCAATATGAAGTGGTTTCGCAACATTTGCTCCGCCATAATCAATGATAATATTTTTAGGTTCATTTTCTTTTGATAGATTTAATCTTTCGCTAGCATAAGCATCATTTAATATATTAGATAGAAATTCATCTTTAATCTTAAAATTTATAAATCCATTTACCACAGAACACTCAAAATCGTTGCAACTCTTCTCAAATTCATTAACGATTTTACTAGCCATATCAATCGGTGATATATGTTCCATTTTTGCAAGTTGAAAAGCCGAGTTGCATTGTAAGTCAACACCATCTTTATCGGAAAAAGCAACTCTAACCAGTTCACGGTCAATATTTAACGTATCAAAAACATTTTTCAGTTTATTATCTAAATAATTTTTTATATTCATAATTTTATCCTTATTAATTTGTGTAAGTATAACATAACTATTTCAAACATTCAATTAAATATCACTTTTTACGCAACCTTTGCCCATTTTTGAGGCATTATTCTATTAGCTTTAAACCAGTCAGTATTTTTCAAAAGAATTGAATTATTTGAAAAATAAATGTCTATTTTAATCTTAGATTCAGATTCACTTGCACATATCACAATATTTCCATTCATTGAAATGAATTTCCCGTTGGTATAATCCACACACAAACTTGTTACATACACCTTTTCAGTATGCTCAGAAATTCTATTTATAAACTCTTGTGTTGGAAATTGATTAGCGTTTGTTTTAGTGTATTCAGGACTTCCCGCACAACAGCAGACACAAACAATTTTAGGTTTTATAACAGATAGTAGTTTAGTTGAAGAACTAGTTTTTGAGCCATGGTGCCCAGCCTTATATAACTCAACCTCACCTAAAAGCCCTTCATTTTCGGTAACTAGTGATTCTTCACCTTCTTTTTCTAAATCACCTGTGAATAAATATCTCCTTTCTTGACTGCCTAGCTTTTGAATTAATTGAAAACAAACTGAATAGTTGTTTTCCGTTGTGGCATTAGTGTAGTAGTATTTCTGGTTTAAAAATTGCAAAGTAACATTATTGGCTAGGTTGATATTTCTTTCAGTTTCCCCCATATAATCAGTGACTTTTTTGATACTGCAAGTTTTCCCTAAGCCTTCCATTTTTGTTTCTAATTCTTGCTTCTCATTTAAATAGTTTGAATAAAGTTTTGAAGTTGGTTTTTGATTGGTTTTTGAAAATTCTATAACATTCAAAATTTCAAATTTATCAAATAAACTATTTGCTGTTGCAAAACCGGCATAGTGGTCTTGGTGAGCGTGTGTTACTATAACATAATCAAGTTCACCTTCAATATATGGATTTATATAATCATAAATCGTTTGAACAGAGCTTGCTCTTGAGCCAGCATCAACTAAAATCTCAACACTACCAATTTTAATAAATGTACAATCGCCGGTATACTTGTTTCCCAGTTCTAAAAAGTGAATTGATAAATCATTACTTTTAACGGTTTCAATATTAATCTCACCTTCATGTGTGGTGTTGGAAGACACGGTTATGGTTGCCGGTATCTTATATGAATTTGGAGTTGAAATATATAAATTTAAAAATCCACCACCCAAAACACCAACAACAAAACATATAACAGAACAAATTATTATTTTAGTTAGAGATATCTTTTTTGGTCTTGCCATATTACGCCTCCTTATTTAAAACAATTATATTTCTAATTAATGTAACATATTTATATCTTGGGTGGTTAATAGTATAAATCGCATAATAAACACCTTCTTTTGATGTGTCCACATTGCTAACATCAACTGCTTCGTGAGAGATATCCTCCCTATATTTATAAGTTATTTTAATATCTCTCGATATATCTTTACCAAATACAACACACTTTGCACCAATCTCATTGTATTCGTTAATTCTATTTTCATCATTTATGTAAATATCGGTTTCATTATTTAAATATGTGTTCATTTCAAATTTATCATTTCTTGTGATAAACGCAATAGCGAAATAACCCAAAACAGCTCCAACACATAAAAATACAATAATAGAAATCACCAAAGGAAGATTTGTTTTCTTTTTTATTTCTTTTGAAATAACCTTATCCACATTTTTACCTGCAGTTGATTTTTCTCTTTTTTTTCTTGCAGTTGTTTGATTACTCGAGTTAAGTGTTGTTTTTTCAGAAACAGTACTATTAGAATTACTTCCCTTTTTTCTTGCATTAGCCCAAGGGATAAAATCTTTATTTGATGATTTTGTTGCCCTTGTATTATTAACATTTTTTTTATCAGCCATTTATAGCTCCTAAAGTTTAAATTATTATAATTTATTGTAACACATAATAAAATTTATAAAAAATAAAATTTCAATATTCAATCTAATTTATAAAAATAATCTAATATGATACCAAATAGCAAGAATAGTATGATAAACAGTGTTAATATGAAGTATATCCGAAAAGAAAAAATCTGCACACATATAGTACAGATTTTTTGTTTGGTGCTGGAGACCGGAATCGAACCGGTACGATATCGCTATCGCAGGATTTTAAGTCCTGTGCGTCTACCTATTCCGCCACTTCAGCATATTGTGGAGGCACCACCCAGATTTGAACTGGGGAATGAAGGTTTTGCAGACCTTTGCCTTACCACTTGGCTATGGTGCCACACTATATATTTAATTATATTCAATAGGGCAAGGATTTGACAATAATCTTTAATTTACCTTTTAAAAAAATGGAGCGGAAGACGAGATTCGAACTCGCGACATTCGCCTTGGCAAGGCGACGCTCTACCACTGAGCCACTCCCGCATATAAATTTTTTAAATGCCTGTTTAAAAAACATTAAACAGGCACTTTAATTTTGGTGGGAGTTATAGGGCTCGAACCTATGACCTCCTGCTTGTAAGGCAGATGCTCTCCCAACTGAGCTAAACTCCCGTACCGAAATACTTTAATAATATACCATGAGTTTTATTAAATTGCAAGAGATTTTACTAAAAAATTTGAAAAATTTCAAAAAATTTTCTTTTGCATATTATTAAGGTATTTCAACATATTATTAATTCATATAACTAATATTACCTAATTGACTTCATTTACTATGCTATCCACTATACTATCAACTTCTTCTTTGCTATCAACCTCAATATTTTCATTACCTAACTCATTTATAAGTATCGCTCTTTCTGAATTCTCTCCAACCCATATGTTATC
>CAKVOF010000006.1 GCA_934778125.1 uncultured Clostridia bacterium | reverse complement strand
GTTGCGTTTAGCAACTTAAATTTTGGCTTGCCCAAATGTTAACATCACTTAGTTTATATCATCTTCAATATTTTTCATCACCCTAATTGATTGAGTTGTAATTATTAAAACTAGTGTGATATAATTATAAAAAAATTGGAGAAAAATATGAAAGTTTTATTATTAACCGTTTCGGCTGGTGAAGGACACAATTCAATATGTAGAGCTTTAACTAATTATTTTGATGAAAATTATAGCGGTGTTGAGTATAAACAATACGATTTATATAAAGGAAGAAAAAAATTAATTAACAGACTTTGTGGGACAACCTATTTTAATTTTTGTAAACATTTTATTGGCATAGCTAATAGGAATTTTGAAAGGTTAAAAAGAAGAAATGTTGATAAACCCTCATTAATAGCGAATTTTTTTGTTAATAATGCTATTGATTTTATTAAAGAAAAATTAATTGAATTTAAGCCTGATGCTGTTTTTTGTGCACACACTTTCGCAGCAATAGCAATGAGTAGGCTCAGAGAACAAGGGCTAGATGAAGCTATTAAAACACGATTAATAACTATTGTTTCCGATTTTGATGTGGCGCCTTATACTGAATTTTTAACAAAAGTTGACTATATTATAACGCCTTCTGATGATTTTGATCAAGATTTAATAAGAAGACATTTTGATGTTGAAAAACAACGAATTTCTTTAGGCATGCCAATACACAACAAATTTTCTAAACATATTAATAAAACAGTCGCTCGAAAAGAATTAGGTTTAGATGAAACTAAAACCACAATTCTTATGATGAATGGTGGTGTTGGTTTTGGTAACAATATTAAACTTATAAAAAACCTAAATAAAGCCAATGCCGATTTCCAAATTATATCTGTTTGCGGAAAAAATGAAAAAACAAAAAAACAGATTGACAAGTTAATTGCATCTAAAAAACTAAAAAATGTTTATAATCTTGGATTTGCAACAAATGTTGATGTTTTAATGAGCGCATCAGACTTACTTGTTGGTAAATTGGGGGCGCTAACAACTTCTGAGGCTATGTGCAAGGGCTTACCTATTTTAGCCACACATAAACTCCCTTGGCAAGAATATGACAATATGTTGTACCTAAGATCTAAAGGTGTTTGTGAATATATAGATAAAAACAAGTTTGCATATAAAAGATTAGAAGAAATAATCAACAACCCTCAAAAGCTATCGGCTATGCAAGAAGCAACAAAAAATATTCGAATGCCAAATGCAACAAAAGACATTTGCTCTTTAATTGTGAGTGGTACTAAAAAAAGACAAACTAATTTCATTTAAATATTAATTATCACAAAATTTTTAAACATTAAATCAATTACATATCAACACCAAAAAAACATATTATATTTGGTTTTATCCAAATTATAATATGTTTTTTTATTGCAATTTTTAAACTCTATTTAATGTTTTAAATCTTTAAACATTATTTATCTTGATTTTCAGATTCTGATCGAGGAGTGTTTTCAAAAGTTTCCGTTTGCTCAGTTTGGATAACATTTTCTTCATTTGAGTTAATAGATTCTTCTTTTGGTTCATCCATAACTTCGTTGTCACACGCAATTCCATCTAATTCTTTATTTAGTTTCTTTCTGTTTGATTTGATCGTTATAGTGTCTATAAGTGTTACAATAAAACCAACAATTATGAAGAAATAATATGTTAAGATTCTCCAGAAAAGCAACGCCCAGAAAACAGTTCCTTCATTAAATAACAACGAAAACATTGCAACGAATGAAATTTCTGCAAAACCACTTCCGCCTGGAATTGGAATAATAGACATTGCAAATTCACAAAGAATTGCCATACTCATAATTTGAATCCAAGAAATAGTTCCAAATGGATTAAAAGCTTTATAAACGCAACAAGCCACCAAAGATTGGCAAGTTAATGTTATCATAGAATAAAGAACCCCAGTGATAACTTGAAGCGGAGACTTTGCAAATGATTTAATGCAAGTTTGATAGCTATTTATAAACTTAACAACTTTTTCTAAGACTTTTTCGTAGTTCTTAACAATTCTCATTTTGTGAAGAAGTTTCAATCCGCCGATAATTAATCCCGATCCCACTTTTTTATTAATAGATACCAAGAAAACCATTAAGAATAATAAAACATTTAAGATAACTGCAACTAACGCAACATATTTAACTATGTTACCACCAGTATACAAGTTCGATGGAATGCATAGTGCAATAATCCCAATTAAAATATATGCGATTTGGAAAAACATATATTTTGCTAATGGAACACCCGTTGCTATATCTCCTGAGCAACCATTTTTCTTTAAATACATTATTTGAAATGGTTGACCGCCACTCCCAAATGGAGTGATGTTATCCCAATATCTTCCAATTGAAGCAACTTTAAAACTTAAAATTGGGCGAAATTTTCCAGTTGACCTTTTTAAGAGTTGTGAAAATTTTAGTGCTTCAATAATTAACCCAAAACATTGAATTCCAAGCCCTAGAAATAAATACCTATAATATGGCTTTTCAGCAAATAATTCATAAATTGATTTAGACTCGCCGTTTGTAAATTGATATATAAAAATCCCAGCAACAATGCCAACATTAAGCAAGAAAAACAACCAACCCCAAAGTTTGGATCTTTTTTTCTTTTTTATTGGTTCAGCTGGTTGATTTTTGATTATTTCTTCAGCCTTTTCATATTCATCAACACTTTTCTGAAATTTTAAATTTGGCTTAACATCTTTATTAGGTTTAAGGTGTGAATTATTTTTTCTTTTCAATCGCCTTTCTTTAATTTTTTTAATCAGCACAATATCACCTACTAACTAGTAGTATACTAATTTTTTAAGCTTTTTCAAAATGAATTAGTTAGTTTTTATTATATAATATTAAAATCTATCAATTAAATTCATTTCTGGCGATTATATAAATTTAAAATTATTTAAATTGCATTATTTTTTTGCATTAATCGTTATTTTTTGCTATAATCTAGAAAATAATTAATAAAAGGAATGAAAATATGGTAGGAAAAATTATTTTGTTGTGCTTAACTGTGTGTGTTGGTAGAATAATCGATGTTTCACTTGGCACACTTAGAACTTTATCAACCGTTAGAGGGAAAAGGCTTGTGGCTGCTGGAATCGGGTTCGTGGAAGCTTTCATTTGGTTTATGGTTGTTAAAGATGCCCTAAAAGATACCAGTGCTGGAATTTGGATTGTTTTTGCTTATTCTTTAGGCTATGCAACTGGTGTTTTCGTTGGAATGACTCTTGGAAACTTACTTATCAAAACAAATGTTCACGTTCAAATTGTAACATCTGGAAAAGATCCAGAAGTTTTGAAAAAAATTCGTGAAGCAGGATATGCTATTATTGTTTTAAATGTTAACGGCTCTGAGTTTGGTGATGATAAATATATGATTTTGGCTGAAGTTCCGGGCAAAAAGAAAATGGACTTCAAAAACTTGGTTCATAATTTAGATGAAAAGGCGTTTATAACTTTCCAAGAAAATAAAAGCGTGTTTAACGGTTATTTCACAAATGTTAATTAGTTTTTATTCTTATAATACTAAGCACATAGTGAGCAATTAATAACACATTTTTCAAAAAAAGTTTGTTGAGGTTTCAACAAACTTTTTTTATTCATATCACATTTTGATTAAGTCTTCTGCTCCAATCAAATCGTTTGATTCTTTCATGCCTTTCATAAATTGTTCATATGAAATTGGACTTAATTTGAAAAGCATATTCATAAGCTCGCCAACATGAATTTTTTCTTCATCTGCAATGCTTTGGTAGATTTTTTTAACATTTTCGTTGCTTGTTTGCGTGATGTGTTGTTCATATTGGCTTATCGCATCTAATTCACCTATGATATCAGCTCTTATGTTATTTAAAGTTGTTAAATCACTCGCTCCGTAATTCTTAGTTTTATTTAATTCGTTTTGAATTCTATTAATAAATCTTTGCATATATTTTACCCCTTTGAAAATATATGCAAATATTGAAGAGATTGTGTTATTAATTTTGTCAATTTATAAACAAAGCGATAATACTAAATAATCACAAAGCCCTTATCATCCATCTTTTAATTAAAACAAACAAAATCATTAATTATCACCATACATTCCACCGTTTATAGTTATAACCTGATTATTTATAAAATCTGATTTATTGCTTGCTAAAAATTCAACTAAATTTGCCACATCTTGAGCCTCACCCACTCTTTTAACTAAGATTTTATCAACTTCACTTTCGATATACTCTTCATCCATAAAATCTATTTCATTTTTGGTGGCGATAAATCCAGGCGCTATGCAATTCACAGTTATGTTTGGTGCAAATTGAACCGCCAAATTATGGGTTAGGGAAATAATTCCCGCTTTAGAGGCATCGTAATCCAAACACATTGGAAAATAAGTATTTAAGCCATTTGTTGAAGAAATATTAATAATCTTGCCTCTTTTTTGCTTTAACATTTGCTCGCCAACATATTTTGAAACTAAAAACGTTCCAACCAGATTGATATTTAATGTTTCCCTAAATATCTCTGGTGTTTTTTCTTGAAATATATGGTCACTAGATATACCAGCATTATTCACCAAAACATCTATATGCCCTGATATTTCTATGGCATTTTGAACCATTTCTTTTATTTCATTTTCACTTCGCAAATCACATTTTAGGCTCACACATTTTGCCCCAAGTGAGCGTATTTCATTTTCGATTTTATTTGCTAAGTCTATATTTTTGTTATACGTGCCAATAATATCGAAACCCGATTTTGCCAAAGTTCTGGCAATCTCACATCCAATCCCGCCACTAATTCCAGTGATTAAAGCAACTTTTCTATTCATAATTATACATTATTCCTTTTAAACTAAAGAATTAATTTGCAATAAAAAAAGCATAAAACTATGCTCTTTTATTACGCTCTTGAAACATATTTGCCATCTGCAGTTGAAACGATGATTTTTTCATCTTGCTCAATGAATAATGGAACTCTAACCATTAAGCCAGTTTCAACCCACGCTTCTTTGGTTGCATTTGTTTGTGTGCCACCACGAACTGCTGGATCTGTTCTAACAACTGTGAATGTCATTTTTTCAGGAAGAGTGATACCTAAAAGTTCACCTTCATATTGAGTGATATCAACATTCATATTTTCAAGTAAATAATCTTTATTATCACCAACTTGGTCTGCAGTTAATTCGAATTGTTCGAATGTGGTCATATCCATAAAGTAATATGTTGCACCATCATTATATAGATATTGAACAGTTTTTCTTTCAATTCTAGCTTCTTCAAACTTAACGTTTGTGTTGAATGTTCTTTCAATTGTTGTGCCTGTTCTTAAGTTTTTTATCTTAGTTTTCATAAATGCTGAACCTTTTCCTGGTTTAACATGCAAAAATTCTACTATTTGATAAATATTTCCATCAATTAGCAAAGTCATTCCATTTTTAATACTATTAACGTCTATCATAAATAATCTTCCTTTTATTAATATATTAATTGTATATATTTTTAATGACTGTGTCAATGTGTTTGAATATATTTGTTTAAAAAAAGTTAGAAACCACACATATAATAGGATTTAGCAATCCTCAACTTAATTTAAAATCAAACAAAATTATTTACATTTTTTTTTATAAATAGTAAAATATTGAGGTGTTTAGATAACTAAAACATTTTAATTTTTTTTAAACATTGGAGAAAAATATGTTTTTAAATTTTGATATTGATGAAAGCATCGTTAAACTTGCAAATGAGTGCGAAGATGAATTAGCACCAACCTTTAAAAAATTTGAAGAAAATGCACTTTTAAATTCAGCAAAAGTATTAAAGGCTTTTCAAAATAATAAAGTTTCAACAAGCGATTTTTGCGAAGTTACTGGCTATGGTTACACCGATGAAGGAAGAGAAAAACTTGAAAAAATTTATGCTGAGGTTTTTGGAGCAGAAGATGCTTTAGTTCGCCCACAAATTATGAGCGGAACTCACGCCATTTCATTAACTCTTTTCGGGCTTTTAAACTATGGCGACACTTTTATTTCAATTTCAGGCGAACCATACGATTCTCTTAAAACGGTGATTGGAATTGAGGGCGATAGCAGAAATTCATTAATCAAGAAAGGCGTGAAATATGAGCAAATTGAGTTGGTTAATGATGATTTTGATATTTTATCCATCACCAATAGATTGAAGAAATCTCCCGTTAAATTGGTGGAAATTCAAAGGTCTAGAGGCTATTCGGCAAGAAAAAGCTTAACAATAGAAAAGATTGAAAAAGTTTGCAAGGCTATTCGAGAAGTTGACCAAAATGTTATCATAATGGTTGATAACTGCTATGGTGATTTCGTGGAAGATAGAGAACCAACTCAAGTGGGAGCAGATATATTGGTTGGCTCATCGCTTAAAAATCTTGGTGGTGGCGAAGCCAAAACTGGAGGTTATATTGTTGGCAAAAAGAATTTAATTTGGGATATTGCAGAGCATTTCTCTGCCCCAGGTCTTGGAAAAGACATTGGTGCAAATATGAATCAACTTTTGAGCTTTTATAAAGGATTTTTCAATGCACCAAGCGTTGTTTGTTCAAGCCTTAAAACAATGGCTTTTGCTAGCCTAATGCTTGAAAAATTAGGCTATATTGTGAGCCCTAGCGCTAAGGAATATAGAACCGATATAATTCAAACAATAGAGCTTGGTTCTAAAGATAATTTGGTAAACTTTTGCAAAGGAATTCAATTTGCATCACCCGTTGAGAGTTATGTAACACCCGTGCCATCTGCCATGCCTGGCTACCCTAACGATGAAGTTAGTGCTGGAGGAAGCTTTATAAGCGGTTCAACAATTGAACTTAGTTGCGATGCACCAATCATTCCACCTTTTACTGCTTTTATGCAAGGTGGATTAACTTACGAATATGGCAAACTTGGAATTATGATTGGTTTGAATGAAATATTGAAAAATATAAAGTAATATTTATTAAAAAAGGAAGTAGAAAACTACTTCCTTTTTCGATTTTAAAATAATCAATTAGGCATTAATTAGTTTGCTTTCAACACCTAGTATCGCACCCATACCATTAAACATATACAATGAAGCATACTCATCTGTTTGCATTAAAGTTTGAATGAAAGCCCCCATTGTTTCTGTATTAGTTTGATCTGGATATAACCAGCCCTTATCACTAGGAACACCAATAGCATTACTATCAGTTTGCATAATTACAATTTGAGCTAGAATATTTGGGGCATTAGCTCCATACTGAGCAATTATTTGTTGCATAATATTTTGTTTTATTTGACCAATACTTTCATTACTAAAATCCAAAATAGATTTAGCATCTTCTTCAGTGGTTGTTGTTTTTTTGAATGAGCCACGAATAATACTCGTAGACATTCCTTCAGTATCCCCAGACTTATAAACTGCAACTAAATTAAGTTTGTTTCCAGTTGAATCTAGAATTGATTTGTATGCATTAAGCTCAGCACTTTTGCAAGTAGCTAATAAAATTTGATCAATAGCTTTTAAACTACCAACAACAGCAGTGGCACCATAGGTTACAAACCAACCTTCTGTTCCTGCAACCCAACTTTCTAGTGTTGAATTTTTGTTTGTTACATTTGAAATATAACCACCCTCACCAGTGTTTTCATTATTATCAACGTGGTCAACAATCATAACTGGACCACCTGCTCCAATAAACTTGCATTCTTCTAAAACAACATTTCTTCCTGCCCAAACATATAGAAGAGTGTTATAAGCATCATATGCGTTGGTTTTATAGAATTTTGCTTGAATGTTATCTGCATAATCATTGTTTCCTTCAATCATAAAACTAATAAACCATGCTTGAGATAAGCAGTTAGAAAGATTAAGATTTGTTGAATCTGCTTTCATACACATCATTCCACCTGATAAAGCTGGAATTTCTGATTTTTTGCTGTTTCCATAGAAGGCAACGTTATTGATGTTTGTGGTTGTGTGGGCACCAGCAAAATCACCATTTTGATTCTTTTCAGGGATAAATCTAAATAAAGTTGTGTGGGTTGTGATAGCCTTATCTAGAGTTTCACTAACCTTGCCATCACCACGAACTATTAGTGGCATATCTTGGATTGAAATTTTAAAATAGTTTCCTTCCATTGTGAATGTTTCGCCAGCTTTTAGAGTTCTTGTGTAGATAGCACCAATAGGATCTTTTACTGATCCAGAATCCTTTAATGAACCCAACGCTCTATCGTAATCAATATCGTTTTTATTTAATGCAATATCGTTAACAACATCGCCCTCTTTATAGAAATGATTTTCAGGCAAGTTTTCTTTTCTTATCGAGATATCGTTATGCAAAATTACTGCGCTAATATTTAAATCAGTTGAAATTTTATTAGTGCTTTTTAGTGTGTTCCATTTATCTCCCATATTTGTGTTATCCACAACACTTAAATCATCTGCATTATAAACGTTGTAACCATTAATAACTTTGAATTCAAATGTTACAAGGAAATCGCTTGAACCGTTTTCAGGCGTAACTTCAATTTTAAATTCCTTTCCGTTAGCTAATTCTGTGAATTGGAAAGTTTTGCTTGTTTTATCAATTGAAACATAATCTGCTAAATTTGTTGTAAGCTCGGAATAATCTGTGCCATTTTTAATATAAACTTTTGCAATTATAGAATAATCTGTAACTATAATTGATTTTTCTGAATCTGCTGGTTTTTCAAGCATAATTGGAGCAAAAACAAATGGATTTGCTGAGCCCACAATGTATGTTTTGTTGGTTTCAGTGAAGCCTTTGATTCCTGTTGAACCAGTTTTATCATATGTGTTTTGATTTGCTTTATTTGAATTATATAAGGTTACAAAACTTGGAGCTGTGAAACTTGTGATAGTGTAACCAGAAATAACTTGAATTCTAACCACTTTTTTGATGGTATTAGTATTATTATTACTTTTTTTGGTAAATGTGATTGTTTTTTCGCCTAAAGTTTTTGTGTCTAGAGTTGTAACCTCGTAGTCAACATCTTTATATAAACGAACCATTTTACCGCTTTTAAATTCTTCATAAACTTCAATTGAATCGAAATCTAAAGATCCTTTTTGAACAACAGAATAGATATTACTTTCATCGCCCAAACCTACTATTTTTAAGCCTTGAGAAACATCTTTAATTGTTATAGTAACTTGTTTGCTTATCACAAATTTTCTTTCTTCTAAAGTATCATTATTATAATTTAGTTCTTGGTTATCTTTGTATGGTGTTTCGTAAGATGTTGTGTAAGTATATTTCAAGTATTGACCGCCAACAACATCCGTGTAAATATTGTTAGTAGTTAAACCATCCAATTCTCCAGCAGTTGTTTCTTTAACATCGCCATTTAAGAAATGAACTTTAACGCTAGGATATGCGAAAGGTTCACCATATTCTAAATTGGTATTTAAGTCAACAAGTTCAATTTCCGATGGTAAGTTCCAAACAACGAATTCCATCTTTGCTTCTTTACCGCGGAATTTATATGTGATTGAACGATTAACGCTATTTTGACCAGTAGGCACTTTATTGAAGTTTTTTTCATTGAAGTTTTCATCGTATATGCTTGATACTATTGATGAAACATCTTCAGTGGAGTTATCATCATATGTTGCAGTAATAGTTGGAGTTGAAACTACTCTTCCGTGAATTAAGTTTTCAATAGCACCTTCAGTTATTTCAATTTTAGATATAACTTTTTGACCTTCAGCTGTGTAATCTTCTGTTAGGTAAATCTCAATAGTGCAAGATTGGGTTATGCCATTTTCAGCGTATTTTAATTGAACTTCTTGTGTTTCGCCTTTCACATTATAATTAATTGTGCGGTCTGATAACTTATCAAAAGAAATTTCTTTTTCAGAGTTATCATTAAATTTTGCAGTTAATTTAATAGCTTTAATTTGGTTGTGTGAAGAAACTTTGAAAGCATCTCCCACCATCTCTGTTCCAAGCCCTGATGTATATTTAACACTCACAAGCTTTGCTAAAACTTCAACTTTTTTTTCATTGGTTATTTCAGCATAAGTTACTTTCAATGCTTGCATACCAGCTTCATTTGTGTTGATTTCAACAATAAAATCTTTTGAATTATAATTGATTACTTCTTCAGCGTTATCAGAATATTTAACTTTTATAGCTATTGATGAATAACTATAGTCTTCACTATAGAACACACTTGGTGCAAAGCTTGTTATCTCAAAACTAACAACATAATGTTCAACATTAAATGAATAAGTGAACACTTTGCCTTTATATGTTATCTTTAATTCTTTATTAACGCCAACTGATGCTGTTGAGCCTGAAACTTCAAATCCTGATAATATAGTTTCAGTTGAGCTATCTGAATAAGTTACTTTTAATGCAATGTCACCAAAAGACTCGTTTTGTTTGTAAGTTGATTTTAATTCAGTTGTTGGTTCTATTTTAACAATAGTTTTAACAACCTCAACATCAATTTTGCAGGTGAACCCAGCATATGATAGTTCAATCGTTGTTGTTCCAACTGTGCTAGTGTTTAAATCACTCACCTCAACATCATCAAGGCTTACTGGGCGTTCTGTTCCATTTGAAAGTTTTGCATAAATTTCAGCCCCACTCAAAACATCCAGTGACTTAGCGTTTGACTTATGGTCAACCTCGGTTTCGTAAGTTCCTTCTTTAACGTAGATGCCACTAACTTTTGCACCGCCACACGAAATAAAGCAAATTGAAAATGCAAACGCCATAACAACAAACATCAAAGAGGTTATCAATTTCTTTTTCATAAATATCTCTCCGTGTTATATTTTGTCCGTTTTTGTAAGTTTTATGTGGTATTATACAATATTTTAAGTTTAGAATCAACTTATCTTCTTCAACAATTCCTAGATATATCAAAATTGTTTAAAAGTTATAAATCTAAGTTTTTATCAAACAACACTAACATAAATTGTTGCACCCGCGCCAACTCTTCCACTTTTTGCTGGAGTTACATAAATTGGTGTTGAAATATCTTTTCTAAAAGCCGTTATAAAGCCTTTTTCTGATAATGTTATCCATTCTTTTTCTTGATAACTTTCGTTTCCAATTTTAAAAACAATGCTTTCTTCTTCGGCGTTCGCCACATCTCCAGTGTCGTAGGTTATATGTGGAATTAAAGAAAGGATTAAATATTTTCTAGTAATTTCAATAGATGGATCAGATTTCATTGGAAATTTGCCTTCTTTGGCGTTTTTAAAATAGATAGTTAAAGAATATTGATTATTGCCCAAGGAATCTTTTCCTAAGTTTTCTAGTGAATACCAATTTTCATCTTCTGCTCCCACACTAATTTGAATTTCTTTAACATACTTTGTTTCATCATAAACCCTAACTTTAATCCCAAGGAATGAAATAACCACGATAGAAACAAGGTATATTGCAATAATAATTACGATTGTAGATTTTTTCATATCGTTATTTCTCCTTATAATATAGTTTTATTTTCGTGAAGAACATATATGCTCTATAAACAACAAACACAAGCGCAATCGCTAAAAGCTTATAAAACACATATCTTAAATCTTCTTTAATAAGGAAGAAAGTTACAAACGAAACAATAGCTGAAATTGCAAAGCTTAATATTGTGCTTTTTGTTTCATTTGGGTTTTTATGATGGGTTCCAGTTGTTTGATAGAAATTGTTTTGTGGATTCATAATATCGTACTCAGCACTCCAAAATAAATGCCCAACATATATAAATAAAAGAGTGAATGCAAGCAAAATTATGTTGATTACGGTTAAATGGTTGCCCAACCCCAAAACCACTGAACTAGCAACAATAGATATCATCATAATGCAAGCATTTAAAACTAATTTCCCACCTAGCATAACACTAAAGGCAACTGGATTAACTTTATTCAAATATGCAGAGTTCCCTTCTTTAGAAAACACACTGCTCATTGTTACGTTCGAATTTAGGGCTATAAGCAATATTATGCAAACATTAAACGCCACAGCCATATAGTTTCCTAATATTCTAGTATCCATAGCACCAACAATTTTATTTTGAAGGAAAATTGCAAGCGGAGTAATAATTGCTGTTAATAAAACTGGGTAAATAATATCTGGTGTTCTAACTGAGCGTTTTGTTTCTTCATCAACAACTGAAACAAAAACTTGCTTCTTTTTATTTTTTCGTTTTTTATTAACCAAAACTTTTTTATATTCAAAAGGCGAACTTGCCATTTTTAGGAAAAGCGGTTTAGAAAGTAACGAAATAATCACCAACAACACAACCATTGAGCCAAACATAACTAGGAAAGTAACGCCATTATTGCCCGTTACTGGATTGAACGCAAAGCCGTTGTAAACCATACCCGTTAGAAGTTGAGTTAATAAGTCAAACATAAAGAATGTTTTAGCAAAAGATGCAAGAAAATCTTGAATTTGCCAATATATTTTGCCCCAATCTCTAACTAAATCTATATTTTCTGGAATCAAGTTAATAATACCAATTAACGCCAAAACTATTCCAACTGATAGCACAACCAAAACAACTATTTCAACTATTCTAGACTTTTTGAATAGAATAGCAATTCCCATTGCTGGAATTGATAAAACCCCTGCAAACACCACAATAAATGCTGTTAGGAAAATTGTCATAATTATTGCATATGGGAAATATAGAAATCCAAGTTTCATAATTAATCCATAAGCAATTAAAAGTGGCAAAATATAGAATGAATTTTTAATTAATTCATATAAAAATTGCACGATTATTTTTGAAACAAATAATTTATTTGTGGTAACCGGCATTGTTAGAAGCACGGTGTTATCTTTAGCAAAATATAATGTTTTTGTTATTGAAATAACGCACGATAATAAAGATAGCAAACTCACAAAAGTAATAATAATCAAGTAGAATCTAAAATTAAGGGTTTTCAAAAATGAAAACAAACTTAAATTCACAATCAAGTTAAACAAGAAATATATAACAAAAGTTATTATTGCAAAAGATAAAAGTGTGTATATCACCTTAAATAGTGCACGTTTTTTGTTTTTAAAAGAAATATCGAGCTTATCTTTTAATTGCATCATCACTAAAGGTTTAAGTTCTTTAAAAAACTCTCTAATTTTTTGAAAAAATCGCTTAAAAATGTTAGGTTTAGGTGATCTTTTCTCATTTACTACTGTTTTTACCATTTCCACCCTCTTTAACATTTTGATTGATCATATTCATATAAAAATCTTCTAAAGAAACTTTTGAATCTTCAATTTCTTTCAATGTTTTGCAAGTTAAAATATTACCCTTCTTGATTATTGCAATTCTATCGCAAATCCTCTCAACAACATCAATAATATGGCTTGAGAAAAACACAATATTTCCTTTTTTTGCGTGCTCTTTCATACACTCTTTAACTTGATAAATACTATTTGGATCTAGGCCTGTTAGTGGCTCATCAAGAATCCAAACTTTTGGATTATGAACAAGGGCAGACATAATCGTAATTTTTTGTTTCATTCCGTGGCTATAAGTTTTCATTTGGTTATCGAAAGCGCCTTGAAGTTCGAATTTTTCCACATACATATTTATTCTTTCGTTCCTTTCCTTATTTGGAACGCCATAAAGGTCGGCAATATAATTTATATATTCCCTACCCGTTAGTTTTTCATAAAGAGCATAGTGATCTGGAACAAATCCAATATTTCTTTTTGCCATAACACTTTGCTTTTCAACATCATAGCCACAAACGTGGATTTCACCACTTGTGATGGGCTGGATTCCAACGATTGACTTAATTATAGTACTCTTTCCAGCGCCATTAGGCCCTAAGAAGCCAAAAATTTTCCCACCATTGATTTCAAGGTTTGCATTTTTAACTGCATAAACATTGCTTGATGCGTATTTTTTAGAAAAATCTTTTAATATTAATTTGTTTTCACTTTCTGGATACATAGGACTCATAACACTCCTTCCTTTTAAACTGCTAAGCAGTGCAACTTTTTGTTGTTCATTTTTAACCATTCTTGCTTTAATATCTTTAAATGAATCTGATATTTGATACGCTTGCTCATACATAAACCAAACCGCAAGCCCGATAACAACATAACCCAAGAAAAACAAAACTTGATAAATTGGATAAAAGGTTAGTTTAACTTCACCTATTTTTATAACTGCAACGGTGTTTCGCAAATTTTCACACCAAGTTCCTAGTTTATCGGCGATGAAATCGGAATTCACAAAGAAATAATCTGTTGCGGAACTTGCCTTTCCTATTTCATATAAACCAGTAAACAAAGCATTCACAATCAAAATTACAACAAAATACCCTAAGAAACCGACCATAGAATATATAAATTGCTTTAATCTTGGTTTTTCAAACATTCCCAACGAAACAAATAATATTGGCATAAAAAATGCGATAAAATGGTTTATATAGAAAATTAAAATGCTTGTTGAAAACACATTCGTTGATGCACTATAATTTGGCATAACCATTGCAAGAAAAGCTCCCGCAACGTTGATAAAGTATGTGAAATAGAAAAACCTTTTCATATTGAATATCAAAACTATAGGCATAATATACATCGCTGTGTTACACAAATGCAAAGGCCATTTAACTGGGTCTAAGAAAGACATAAATCTATGATTCAATGAAAACGAAATCAACGTTCCTAAACATATAAACATTAGCAAAAATCTTTTGATTTTATATTCTTGATTCTTAAGCGAAAAGTGAATTATGAAAGGCAATATTATTCCAATATAAATAATTACTCTATGAGGGATTTGCAAATCTTTGCATGTGTATGACAAATTTTTAAAACCAAATAGCCCTTGGAGTGTGTATGCTGGCATAACCGATAATGCAATCACAATTCCAACAAATATTCCAAACCAATACTTTTTGAAAAACCATTTAATAGAATGCCAAATATTTACTAAAAACTGCCAAATATAGCCAAAAACTAGTTTTAACCCATATAGAAATTTGTTTGAATTTTTCGTTGGCTTGCTCCAAGAAAACTTAGGAAAAGGTATTTTAGATTTTTCGATTAGGTCTTCTTCCGTTAAAAAAGATTTATCTTTATAGAAAACATTTTTGATAAATATAAAAACTGAGTAACCCAAACTTAAACCAACTTCTATTGCTAAAAACAATAGCCTTAGGTTAAATCCATTAAAAGCGTTTGCCCCAACTATCGCTTTTGAAAGCAAACTAAATCCCACTAGCACTATAACCATTGCTGGCGCAACGAAATAGTTTACAATTTTATTAGTTAACTTATTATTAAAAAATCCAAACAACATCATCATAAGGCTTGATGATAATGAAAGCCACACAATTATTAGAGCTAAAAAGTTCAACAATTTTGAATTAAACACACTGCTATTTAATGCAAGTATACTTTCAATCGCTTCATCGCCCCACATATAACGGATTGCAAAAAACACTCCCACGCATAAAGAAAGAGTTATGAGCAGTGGTTTTAAATTTTTTTGCTTTTTAAAATTCAAAATTCCTAAACAAATTGGAATTAACGCACTTAAAACAATAATTGAATAAAAAAGAATAAGCATAATTCACCTATTATATAGTTTTATTTAATAATTTTATCATTTTCGACAATAAAAGACAACTTAATTTTATGTGAATAGCGTTTTGACTATTGTAATAATTTTTAACAATTTACGCCCAAGGAAGTTTATTCAAGTGGCACGGATTGCCATTTGATATAAACTGACACATAATCAGTACTATGCATCTATTTCATAGCAATGGTAGTTGCGGTAGCAATTTAGGTTGTAAGCAAAATGAACAACACAACATCTCATAGTATATGTTAATCACTAAAGTTATTTAAAGTATTTAAAAATGTATTATTATTGTTCCCCAAATTTCACTTAAATAAAAAAGATTATAAGCGCAAATAAACTTTAAATTGGTTTATTTAACTTATAATCTTTTATTTTTAATTGATAAATATGATAATTGTATAATTATTGGTATTTAAGGCATCAAAACTTTATGCATTATCACCCCATTTTATTTACGCACCTTGAGTGCTTGAAGAATAATTAGGATCATATGCTTGGTTAACCAAAATTATTTGACCTAAATTTGTTGTGCCAGTATCTAGGTCTAACAAAAGATATTTCATACCTTTATAAGCGGTATAAGTAGATTCACCAGTTGAACCATCAACATTGGTTGCATAATTCATAAGAACATCGATAACATTAATTAATTCGCTATCAGGATAATTTGCAAACAATCTATTCCCTTTCTTATCCTCTTTATTTCCATTTGAATAACCAATAGAATTAAATGCAAGCAAATAATAATTTAAACAATCATTTCCGTTAATATTTTTAAACATCAATGAGTTTAAAAATGTGGTTAATTTATTTTGCACTGCTTCTTTTTGGCCTGAAGTGATTTTCCCAGCAGAAACTAGCTGATTAACTATATAATTAACTGTGCCACCTGTTATCGCAATAACAGCCTCTCCAACACTACTTCCTAATTGAGTTTCCAATCCTTGCATATAAGGAGTGGTTCCATTATTATAGTTATCACTATCAATTGTGCCCTCAAACTTAATTGATTGAGACAAGTTGAAATCTTTGCCTGATGTTCCTCTTGGAGTTGATTCCACACCAACGATATCATCTGGAGTTATTTCAATACCAAATGCTCCAACCACCCCTAGTTTCATATCTTTTAATGTGATTGTGTTTTGAACACTTTCAAATCCGTTACTAAAGCATTGGTCAATTTCTACTCCTTCTAACAATCCATCAACAGCATGACAGATTCTTAATCCAACATAGAAGTTTGAAACTTTAACATTTGAAATAACCATATTTTTAACATATGCACTATCTGATTGAACAAGATCAGATGTTTTATTCTTGTTGCTACTATCTTTAAATTTTTCATCATTAATTTCTATTCCACGTCGATAAATACAATTAAATCTTTTTCCATCTGAGTGAATTACTGATAGTCCCGCGTCCTTCACATGAGTTCCATTAACTGTTCCTTGCCCAATTATTGAAAAATCATTAATTTGAACGGTGAATGGATCATTTTTCTTGTCAACTAATCGATGAATATTTTCATAGTCATTGTCAATATAAGCCACAAACTTAAGCATTGTTTCACCACCTGCCGTTGATCCAGGAATAATTGGTAAGTTTATGGCACTTAAAACATAACCGTTTCCATTAATATATCTATCGCCAACAAATATTAAGCTACGGTAATAATTTGTCACTGGTGAAACTGATAAATCCCTACCTTCAAAATTTTCTTTTTCCGTTAGATTCAAATCGCATAGAATATTTGCTGTTGTGTTTGAATCTTGATTAGCATAAGTTACTAAATCCGCTACTTTTCTAACATTTAAACCGTTATTCACTTGAACATCGAATGTAAATGAAACTTCTTGAACATTTGAAATGTCAACTTTCCCAGTTCTAGAATCTGATGTTATTGTTATTTCATATAAACCCTCTTCAAAGAACTCAAAACCTGAGTTTGAATCAAATTTTGCAACTGAGTCTGGGCAAATAGTATTATCTTTTTTAATTGTATATTTAAAGTTTTGGCTTGCCGTGATTCCTTCAATTGCATTTGTTCCTTTAAATAATAGGTTAAGTTTATCACTAGTGTTATCAATATTTTTCATACCAAAAGTAATTTTATTGGTATTAATTATTTGAGTACTTAAATGATTTTGTTCACTAAACTCAATTTGTTTTGGAGTTGCCACAACACTAACAGTGCAAGTAGTTTGAACACTTGGATTTGCTTTAGAAATAATTGTGATTGTTGTTGTTCCATGGCCTTTAACTTCGATTTTTCCATTTTCTAACACGTTCGCAACTTTTTCATCTCCGCTTGAATATGTGAAATCTAAATTATTTGCACCTATGATATTTAGTTCATCATCAAGATATTCAATTTCTAGATAGTTTGTTGATGCGTTATTTGCAAAAATCTCCACATTGTTTGCAGAAATTTGAGAATAGTCTTTTGGAACAATGTATTTTATAGTTATCGTTGTTTCAAGATCAGCATTTGCTTTTGAAACACCTTTAACAACTATTTCACTATTTGATGCTGGAGTTGCACCTTCTTTGATTTTTAAAATGCTTCCATTAAGTTCTGCAAATTCTGCACCTTTAATGATTGTGTAGTCCACTTCTCTTAAAGTGATGGCAATATCATCTTCACCATCAAAAACTGGAACTAGTGAGATTTCAGAATCTTTTGTGATTGCCAAACTTCCAGTTGTGGTTTTCAAAACGATTGAATTTTGTGGTTTTCTATCAACAACTGTGAATGTAAGCTCGTTAGACTCAACTTTATCAGCTTTTGATTTAGCTTTAATAACAATTGTTGAACCAACTTTCGCATCTTTATTTGCCACAAGTTTTCCATCGTTTGTTATAGATCCTGCACCATCGCCAACGATGAAATATTCTAGGTTTTCAGCTTTAATTTCTTTTAAGTCGCACTCAAGCACAACGCTTTTGCCTGGCTCGATTGAATAATCCTTGTTTGTTAAATAAATCTCAATTGATTTATTTTTCCCACAACTAGCGAAAAGACCACAGCAGAACAATAAAACTGCAACAAGGCTAGTTAATAGTTTTGACTTTTTCAACATAATTTCTCCTTAAAATCTATTTATTATTTATTATTTGTTATCACTTGTTAATTGATATAAGCATAAAGGATTATAACAAATCATTAATTTAACTACAAACAATTTATTGTTATTTATTATTGTTTAGTTAAAACGTCTATTTTATGCACTCACTCCCCTAAATGAAATAACGCTATCCTTTCCATAGTCCACTCCATTTAAAACCGCTTTAATTCGCACTTTAATCCACACGCCAGCTTTTAAAATCTTTATTTTACCTTCGTTTAGCTTTGAGTCATCTAACTCACCTTCGCTATAATTTGTTAAGATAACGTAGGCAATATCATCTATTGAAAGCTCAGGCAAATCAACAATCTTAGTTATTGATTTAAGATCTATGATTGAGTTTATAGGAACATTGTTAATTTTTCCAGTTTGAACTCCTTCACCTGCGAACCAAACACCTTTTCCAAGTTCCTCACTACTTGACACTTTAATATATATTGTTTTTGCCAATTCTGGTTTCTTAACAGACTTCACCGTTATTTCAACCAAGCCCTCTTTTATCGCCGTGATTGTTCCGTTGTGTTTATGCACAGTTGCAATTGATTCATCTGATGATGTCCACACTAAATCTCTAAACTCTGGCAAAGTTGTGTTTGGAACAATTTCCACCGCAACTGTTTTAGTTCTTCCCGCTGGGATAACTAATCTATTTTCAGGCGTTAAACCTTCAGAAATAATAATATCTTCTATTTCTTCTTGAGTTACTATAAATTTCATAACATATTGAATATAATGTTTATCGTTTGAAGTTATGATAATCGTGGCTTCACCAAATTCTATAGCTTTCACTGTGTTATCAGTTTCGTTAACTTCACAAATTGCTCTGTTGCTATTTGTGATTGAATATTTTTTATTGCTTGCAAGTTCTGGATAAACTTTAACTCTCAAATTAAAAATTTCATCCTTCTTAACTTTTATCGTTTTTGATTCCAACTCATCACCATTATCATCTAAGAGCGCTATTCTTTCAACTGGAAGATAGTTGTATCTTGATAAAATTTGACCAGTGAATGATATGAAGTATATAAGCAAAAATGGTAACACAAGTAAAATTGATATAATTACTTTCTTCATATCACACCTCCATTGTGTTGAAATAGTAATAAATCCTAATTTTCAACAAGTGAATCCTTGCTAATAGATACATCACGCTCATTCCAACTCCGAAGATTAATCCAGTCACTCCACCCAATGTTGTTAAAACAAACATTATTAAGGATAAAACTAAAGCATAGACCATACTTTTTGTTGTAGATTTACTTAATGCTGAAATCTCTGAATTATCGTACCAATCTAAAATAGGATTTTGCAAATCCATATCAAAGCTATGGCATATATGGCCTAAGCTTAAAATAATTGCTAAGAAAGCCGATAAAAACACTATTTCCACCCTTAAGTTAGTGAATAAAAGCGTTGTTATCGTTGTGATTATAATAGCACCAATTGTGAAGATTGCATTAAAAAATAGCTTTGCCAAAACTTGCAATTTAAAATCAATTGGAGAAACTTTTGTTAAATAAAATGTTGAGCCTTCCTTTGAAATCGCTATTGATGAGATTATATTAGACATCAAAGCAATGATTAACAAAATTAAAATGTGAGAGCCGAATATCATATTTTGCCCTGCTTGATTAACGGCAATTGTGATAAGCAGTTTATCATATGTGAAAACTATCAACGGCATAAACACTGGGAATAAGAAGAACTGAAAAATATATGATGGGCTTCTAAATGTTAGCTTTATTTCGTTAAGTAAAAGTTCGTTAAATGGCTTTCTTGCTTTAAATTTCTTTGGCTTTCTTTTTGGGCTTGTAGTGTTTTCTAAAGTTATTGTTGCAACTTTATAATAAAATGGTTTTATAACCAAAAAACATAACATAAACAAAACGAACGAGCCAATTAAGTATAAGAATATATTATAAATATTTTGAAATTTTACTAAACTAATTGCTAGTTTTGAAAAGATAAAAACATTAGAACCCAGTTTTTCAACTTCTCTATTAATTTTTAACCCCGTGGAAACTTGCTTCTCCGCAATGTTAATTGCACCCGAAATTTTTGAAACTAATTGCATATATAAAACAAACATTCCTGCCACCAAAATCAAAATTGTGATAATAGTAAGCCATATATTTTTCTTAAAAAACTTTACAATAAACATAAATGGAATGCTTATTAATGAAGCCAAGGCAATTGGCAAAACTGGCAAAATTGGAATAAACACAAACAATAATAAAAAGTAAATAACACTAAAATGCCCCAATAATCCAAAAGTAAATAAAATAGGGAGCATATAAACAAAATTGAATATTAACTCATTTATGTATATCATCATAATTTTCGATATAAATAATTGATTAAATGTTACTGGCATAACCATAAAAAGTTCGTTATCTTTACTAAAATATAGCGTGTTCATTATGCTTCCAACTGCAAAGATGAATGATATTGCTTGAGTTGCAATCAAAACCAAAGTCATTAATGATGGGTTAACATTTATAAACAAAAGAAAGAAAATTTTTCTTAATATTAAAAACATAACAAGAATAATTGCCACTGTTAGTACTAAATACTTGAAGAAAAATTTAAAGAACGACTTAAAATCTTTCTTTTTAAAAATATCGTATTTATTATCTAATTGAAGTTTAAACAACTCTAATATTTGAGACATTTTATTTCCTAATTACTTGTTTCTTTTTTATTATTTTTCTTTTGATTTTGTTTTATTTTTTTTGAACTTTTTAAACCATGCTTTTCTTGATCGCTCACTTTATCTTCATTTAAATTAAGCATTGTTTTATTATCTTTGTCATCACTATGATTCTTTTGATAGTTTTTTTCAAACTCTTGCATAAACTCATCGTTATCTGATATGGCTTCTATGAATAGTTTTTCCAAAGACTCATTTTTCTCTTTCATCTCGTGCAAATCATAAACGCCTAAAAGTTTGCCCTTTTTTATGATACAAACCCTATCACACAAATTCTCAACAACATCAAGAATATGTGAACTAAAAAACACCGTGTTTCCTTCTTTTGCGTGTTTTCTCATCGTTTCTTTTAATAAATATGCACTTTGTGGATCTAATCCTGTTAGAGGTTCATCTAAAACCCAAAGTTTTGGTTTATGAACTAAAGTTGCAATAACTGAAATTTTTTGTTTCATTCCATGCGAATAACTTTTTATTGGACTATCAAAAGCATTTTCTAACTTAAATAATTTCACATAAAAATCACTAATTTCTTCAACTTGCTTCATTGGAACTTGATAAAGATTCGCGATATGATTAACATATTCCCTACCTGTTAACCTTTCAAAAACTGCGTGGTTATCTGGAACATAGCCTATCAATTTTTTAGCTTTAAGTGGGTTTTTATAAATATCAACACCATCAATCGTTATCTTCCCTTCTGAAAATGGCAAAATACCAACAACTGATTTAATCGTTGTGCTTTTTCCAGCACCATTTGGACCTAAAAACCCAAACACTTCGCCACTTTTAACTTCTAACGATAGATCATCAACGGATTTAACCTTACTATTCCCATAAATCTTTGTTAAATGCTTAATACTTAACATATATTCTCCTAATCATCATACTCTTTTTTTGGAACTTTATTTTTATATTTACCTTGCTCTTTTTTCATATCAATTCTATAACTTCTTAACTTGAAGTGATTATCTCCCACAATGCATAGTTGCCTAAACACATAATTACACATTAAACAAAATACACTATAAAGAACATAAACGGAAAGCATATAAAGCGGATAGAATGAGTAATTATTCCACGTGATAAAATATTTTCTAGTAAATCTTAGGAATGGCAAAGCATTAATAACCGTGTCATCAAATAGGTAGAAATAGTTAACCCTATTGAAAAACCAACTAAATGGTTTATACATACAACAATTTGCTAATATCCCAATAACCGCACAGAACACAAAATAAAATGAAAAGCCCACGAAAAAATGTTTGAATGTTCCTTTGTTTGGCCTTTCATATAGCCTTAAAATTACCATTAATAACGGAACTATGAATACCCAAGTGTGTTCTATATAAAAGTGAATGTTCCAATATGAAAGCATTCCTTCTGAGATATCTGGCACTAAGAATGCTATCATTGCGCCTGGAACGTTTGCGAGCAACACAAAGTCAAAAAATGGTTGATTCTTTACAAGCAACGCAAAAAGAACTAAATATGAGCCAAGATTGCAAAGTTGGAATGGCAATCTCTTCATATTTAAATCCATCAAATAAATTTGATTATAATGCAAAAACAAGAATAATGCTAGAAATGTACAAAGGGCATAGCGCGTGTTTTTATCTTTAAACCTAAATGCAAAATAAAGACCAACTAACATTGATAGAATAACAACAATCCAAAGAATGTGTGGCAAAGTGAATGCTACCATATATTTTGATGAGAAACCAAATAATGATTGTGGAACTGTTACTGGAATCACAACTAAAAGGCATAATGGCAATAATCCAAAAAATGTTAGCCATTCATTTTTGTTTTTAACATCAAATTTATATCCTGCTAAAAACCTTAAACCCAACGGGAAAAGCATTCCCAATATTAATTCCAATGAAAATTCTAAGTGTCTTAACCATTCTGATGCATAAATGGCACGCCCTGAATTTGTTATAAAATAATTTAGGAAGTTTGAATAAAAAAATGTTGCAATAAAAGTTACTGGCAGGCAAAAATAAATTGACACATTTTTTAAAAATTTAGATTTGAAAAATATAGCGCAAGGATACGCCATATATGATAGCATTAATGTCCATCTTAGAATACTGTGCCAAACATCACTTGTTTTATAATAAATCGATCCATATGTTCCGCCATTAATAACCCACACAAAGTTATCATTTAAAAAACTTCTAAAATTAACTAGAACGAATAATGAAACAGAAAAAATTTTGAGAAGTAATATAACTTTATCCTTCCCAAGCTTATTTTTAAAAATTAATAATAAAACAAATGAAACTGCAACAATTCCAAAAATTAACAATGGCATTAACATAAAATATTCTTCTTAAGTTTTTTGTGTTGATATTCCAAACAATATCATTCAAGCATCTTATATTGATAATATAATGAACTTTTAACCAGTATACCAACATATTTAATTAAAGGCAACTAAAAGTTATGCGTTACACAAACACAAATAAAAAAACGGGCAAATTAAGTTTATTTCTAATTTGCTCGTTTTTTATAATTAATTTTAACACAATATAAAAACCATTAATCTTCTTCTTTATTCTAATTCAAAAGCTCCAGTATATAATTGATAATACTTTCCTTTCTTCTCAATCAATTGTTTATGAGAACCGCGCTCAATAATTCTACCATGCTCTAGAACCATTATAACATCTGAGTTTTGAACGGTTGACAATCTATGAGCTATAACAAAAACTGTTCTACCTTGCATTAATCTATCCGTTCCTTCTTGAACTAATTGCTCTGTGCGGGTATCTATACTTGAAGTTGCTTCATCTAGAATCATAACTGGTGCATTTGCAACAGCAGCACGAGCAATTGATATCAACTGCCTTTGGCCTTGAGATAGGTTTGCCCCATCTGATGTTAGTTCAGTGTTATATCCCTTTGGAAGCCTTGTTATGAAGTCGTGAGCATTAGCTAATTTTGCAGATTCTATACACTCTTCATCTGTTGCATCTAGCCTGCCATAACGAATATTATCCATAACCGTTCCTGTGAATAGATTTGTGTCTTGCAAAACTATTCCTAGCGACCTTCTTAAATCTGCTTTCTTAATTTTGTTTATATTTATTCCATCGTATCTAATCTTGCCATCTGCAATGTCATAGAACCTATTTAATAAATTTGTGATAGTTGTTTTTCCTGCACCTGTTGCTCCAACGAAAGCAACTTTTTGACCCGGTTCTGCGTAGATATTAATATCGTGAAGAACAATTTTTTCTTTTTCATAACCGAAGTCAACACCCATAAGCCTTATATCCCCACGAAGCCTTGTGTAGGAAACTGAACCATCTTGATGAGGGTGCTTCCATGCCCAAATATTTGTGTGTTCTTTTGTTTCCACTAATTCGTTTTTATCGTTTAATTTAACATTAACAAGTGTCACGTAACCCTCATCAACCTCTTCTTTTTCATCAAGCAACTTAAACATTCTATCTGCGGCAGCAAGTGATAATGTGATATAACTTGCTTGTTGAGCCAAAGTGTTTATGTTGTATGTAAACTGCCTAGCAATTGTCAAAAACGATATAACTATTGGCAAAAAGTATTCCATTGTTATAGTTTTAGTGCCAGTTATTGTTAAATTAAACAAAGTGTGATTGGTTGAAAATAAAAGCAAACAACCACCAAAAAATGCAAGTAACACATACATAATGTTTCCAATATTTCCCATTATTGGGCCCATTTTGTTAGCGTTTTTATTTGCAAAGTTCGTGGCATTAAATAGATCTTCATTTGTTTTATCAAAATTCTCATTAATCTTTTCTTCATGGTTGAAAACTTTAACAACTTTTTGACCATTCATTGTTTCTTCAATATAACCTTCAAGTTTTGCAACTTCTTTTTGTTGAGCCACATAACCATTGGCACTTTTTGAACCAATTGATTTAGTAACAAAGAACATTGCAATAATTCCACCAATAACTAATAGAGCTAGCCAAACGCTATATGTTAGCATAATGCCAAACAACACTAGAATCATTATTCCAGATTGAACAATTTGAGTTATACTTGAACCAATTAACTCTCTAAGTGCATCCGTATCATTTGTGTAGTGGCTCATAATATCGCCATGATTATTCTTATCAAAATAACTAATTGGCAATCTTTGCATTTTGATAAACATTTTATCACGGATTCTTTTTAAAGCACCTTGTGTTATGTTTGCCATAACCATACTAAACGTTGTTGAAGCAATGATTGAAACTATGTAAACAGAAAGCATAATTATAATTGCCATTGTTAGTTTTCCAATTATTCCATCGTAGCCAACACTTAACCCTTCCGTTATGATTTGAGTTATGTTTTTTATAAATATTGAAGCAAGTGAATTTCCTATAACAACAAATATCATACAGAAAAACACTAAGCACCATCTAAATTTATCGTAAGACCATAATTCTTTTAATAGTCTTTTAAAAGTTCCTTTTGCAATTGGTTGGCGATTAGGATTGATTTTTTTCGATTTACTTTTCATCTTTATCACCTACCTTATTTTGAGAATAATAAACTTCCTTATAAATTTCATTACTCTTTAATAGTTCGCTATGAGTTCCAATTTGATTTATCTCACCATTATCCATAACGATAATTTGGTCGGCATCTTGAACTGAAGCTATTCTTTGAGCAATAATAATTTTTGTTGTGTTTGGTATGTAAGTAGCCAAACCTTTTCTGATTAACGCATCTGTTTTTGTGTCAACAGCACTTGTTGAATCATCAAAAATTATGATTTTGGGTTTTTTAAGCAACGCGCGGGCAATACACAATCTTTGTTTTTGACCCCCACTTACATTTGCGCCACCTTGTTCAATTTTAGATTCGTATTTATCAGGAAAACTTTCAATAAATTCATCTGCTTGAGCAAGTTTACAAGCCTCTTTAATTTCTTCATCAGTTGCGTTTTCGTTGCCCCATTTTAAATTTTCGGATATTGTTCCAGAGAACAACACATTCTTTTGTAAAACCATTGCAACATTATCTCTTAAAACTTTTAAATCATATGCCTTAACATCTTTTCCTCCAACCAAAACTTCACCTTCAGTTGCATCATAAAGCCTTGATATTAATTGAACGAGCGAACTTTTTGAACTTCCTGTTCCTCCGATAATTCCAACCGTTTGACCTGATTTGATTTTAAGATTAATATTATTTAGTGCGTTTTTTTCCGCTCTTTCTGAATATTTTAATGAAACGTTTTTAAATTCAATTGAGCCATCATCAACTTCCATAACCGGATGCTTTGGATTTTTGATTGTTGGTTTTTCATTCAATACTTCGCAAATACGCACAGCAGATTCACCAGAAATTGTTATCATTAAAAAAACCATAGAAAGCATCATCAAACTTGAAAGAATTTGCATTGCATATTGAATTAGGCTTGAAAGTGCACCAATTGATAAATTTGTGCCACCAGAATTAACAATAATTTTTGCACCAATTAAACATAGAAGCAAAGTGCAAGCATACATACAAAAACTCATGAGTGGGCTATTTAAAGCCACTATTTTCTCTGCTTTTGTGAAGTCTTTGCGGATATTTTCAGCAGACTTTGAAAATTTTGATATTTCATAATCTTCTCTAACGTATGCTTTAACCACCCTCATTCCCCTAACGTTTTCTTGAACTGACTCGTTAAGCTTATCGTATTTTTTAAATACTTTTTTGAATAGCGGGAATGCGAATTTAATAATAAGGAATAGCCCCACACCCAAGATTGGTGCAACAATTAAGAATATCAATGGCAATGTTGGGTGGAAAGTAAACGACAAACTTAATGCAAATATCAACATTAATGGCGACCTTATCGCAATTCTAATAATGATCATGTATGTGTTTTGCACATTCGATATATCGGTGGTTAACCTTGTTACCAAGCTAGATGTTGAGAATTTATCAATATTTGCAAATGAATAATTTTGAATCTTATGAAACATATCGCCTCTAAGATTCTTTGCAAACCCTGCGCTCGCCAAAGCACTATACTTGGCAGCAAAAATTCCACAAACAAGCGAAACTGTTGCCATTAATATTAAAATAGCACCAAATGTTAATATGTGTGATAAAAGTTGGTTTGATGGTGTTGAACTAAGCGAGTCAATAAATTTTGCAATTACTAGCGGAATAAAACATTCCATCAAAACTTCAAGTGCTATAAAAATTGGCGTGATAATAGTCGCTTTTTTATACTCTCTAACGCTCTTTAATAACGTTTTAACTACTTTCATTTTTCTTCTCCTTTTTCATATTTTTTAAACGCGTATTGGTTATTATATATTAATAAAATTTATTTTTCAAGAAAATTTTTTAAAAAAATATAATGTTTTTTTTTAATTTTATCTTCAAAAAAATAATGCATATAAATCTTCTTTTAATAGCGAATGCACTAAATATTCTTATATGCAAATGCATCAAATAAATTGCAATAAAATTGCATTAATCAATCAATTTTTTTGCAATTAAAACGCCTTCATCAATTTCATAATACTCTTTTGAAAAATCGCTATCATTTTCAATTAATTCAATAAATTTTTCAAGATTTTTCACCATTGACCTATGCTTATGCCCCACGAATCCATTTTTATCAATATAATTTTTGTGATAAAAAATATCATCAACAAAAAGTATTCCATCTTTTTTAAGTAAACTTTTAAGCATTGGGAAATACAAATACTGTTGACCTTTTGGTCCATCAAGAAAAATAAAATCAAATTTTTCTTGGGATTCCGTTAGATTCGTTAAAGTTTTTAAAGCATCTTCATTTAACGCCTCAACTCTTTCTGAAAAACCAAATTTATTAAAATTTTCAAGTGCAAATTTATACCTTTCTTCATTTAATTCAATAGTTTTTAAGTGAAGATTATTAAAAGAACTTAGCATTGCAATCCCTGAATAGCCTATGGCTGTTCCTATTTCAAGCACTTTATTAGGCTTATTCTCAGCTATCGTTTGCATTAAAAATTTAGCAGTACTATTAAGCATAATTGGAATATGGTTTTCATCTGCAAATTCTCTAATCTTGTTTATTTCATTATTATTAAAAAATTCCACTATTTTTCCTTCATTTTAATTTTTTTCCGAATTTGAGTTTAAATTTTTCTCTTTTACAACGTTTTTGTTGTTTCACTCTTTATATGGCCTAAATTGGTATATTTTATAAATTTTAAGCAAAACAAAAAGTAAATAGCATCTATTTACTTCTCATTTTAATTGGTTGCTTAGCATAAATTTGATAATTTATTTAGCCTTGATTTAACTTCATCTTCACCCAAAACGCAAATTATATCAAATAAATCTGGCGAATTTTTTCTACCAGTTAGAGCAACTCTGATCATCTCACAAACTGTTGCAGTGTTTCCTTTGAAGGCTTCAGGATTAGCTTTATATAATTTATTATCGGTTGCAAAACCAAGAGAATTTGCCATTTCTTTAATATCATTAAACCAAACTTGCTTATCATCGTAATTTCTTAAAACTTTCACATAATTTTCAAGCACTAGTTTCACATCATCTAATTTTAAATTATCAATTTCATAATCCTCTAATTTTGTTAGATTAAAGTATGGCTTAAATAAAAATCCTAAATAATGCTTAACTTCTGACCACATTGAGATATCTTTTCTTGGCTTTGCGGTATATCTATCAATGCTAAACACTTTTATTGCATATTCTTTGTTTTGTTCTAAATATTCTGCAAACTCTTTATCAAATTCTTTTGCCCAAGAAAGAGTATTTTCATAAACTTCTTCTGCTGTCATTTTTGAAATAATATTTTTTGAAATATCTCCTAATTTAACAAGGTCAAATATTGGACTACCTGCAGTTATTTCGTTAACTCCAAATTTGAAATCTTGCCAAGGCGCGGTTGGATTGCTAGCTCGCCAACTTTCAAATCCAGAATTAATCAAATTTAAAAGATATTCCAAAACGCTCACATTTGGAATTCCCTTTTCAAAGTAATATCTCATATCAGCTTCAGGATCATATCTTTTACTGATTTTTCTTCTATTGCCTATTTTTTCATCAATTTTGCAAATTAGTGGGTTATGGCAATAGGTTGTTGGTTTAAATCCTAATGCTTCAAAAAGTTCAATATGACTTGGCGCGCTACTAATATATTCTTCCCCACGAACAACGATAGTGGTGCCCATTAAAGTGTCATCAATAGCGTGTGCAAAGGCGTATGGTGGAATTCCATCGTTTTTTAAAATAACAAAATCTTTTGCGTTTGCTTTTGCATTAATTTCACCTTTTATTAAATCAAAGAATTTAACTCTCTCGATGCCTGTGTTTTTAGTTTTCAATCTTATTGCAAACTTTTCACCATTTTGTAAATGTTTTTCAACTTCTTCAAGGGTTAAATCACGGCAAGGATCATATTCTTTTAAATCTTCTTCCGCCCATTTTGTTTCTCTTTGCTTCAAAACATCTTCTTTACCTTCAGTTTTTTTGCAAAAGCAAGGAAATGCCTTTCCAATTGAAACTAAATATTTTGCAAAAGTTTGATATATCTCTAGCCTTTGGCTTTGAACATATGGCCCATAATCACCAATATCTTTTCCATCTAATGTTTGATATTCGTTGAATTTTATGCCATATCTATTTAGTATTTCATAAATTACTTTAATTGCATCTTTTTTCTCTCTTTTAGTGTCGGTATCTTCAATTCTCAAAAACATTATTCCGTTTGTTACTCGCGTTAGGTTGTAACTTATAAACATTTGGAAAAAATTTCCGATGTGCATATATCCTGTTGGGCTTGGTGCATAACGAGAAACGACTTGACCTTCAGCCAAGTTTCTTTTCTTATATTTATTTAGATAATAATCGGGTGTTTTATTTATATTTGGAAACAAAATTTCCGCCAATTTCTTATAGTCCATATATTTCTCCATTATAAATTTATTAATTAAGTATAGCATTTAAATTTGTTTTTGCAAATTATAAATTCTAAATATTTCAAAATTTACTTAAGTTTGTAATATAAGTTAATTTATTTGATTCACTTTAAAATTTGTTTAGAAATTTGTTGATAAAAATATGATAAAAAATTAATTAATACATAAAATAAATCTTGACAAAATAACCCTATTGGAGCTAAACTAATGTAATGTGCTAGAAGGTGCAAAATTTGTTATAAAAGGAAGATTTATGAACGGAAAAATTCACTCGTTTGAAAGCTTAGGCACAGTTGATGGGCCAGGAATGAGATTTGTTATTTTCACTCAAGGTTGCCCTATGCGTTGCAAGTTTTGCCATAATCCAGACACTTGGAGTTTAAACACAGATAATATTAAAAGCACTGATGAATGTGTGGCTGAAATTTTGAAATACAAAAGCTACATCAAAACTGGTGGTGTTACCGTTTCTGGCGGTGAACCACTATTGCAAATAGACTTTTTAATTGAGTTATTTCAAAAGTTAAAAGCCTTAAATATTCACACATGCCTTGATACTTCTGGAATAGTTTTCAACCCAAACAATGAAACTTTAATGAAAAAGTTCGATGAACTTATTAAGGTTTGTGATTTGGTTATGCTTGACATCAAGCACATTGACAATGCTAGCCACATTGACCTAACTAGCCAACCTAACACCAACATTTTAAAATTTGCAGAATATTTAAGCAACAACAATGTTAAAATGTGGATTAGATATGTTTTGGTACCTGGCGTTAATTCAAGCAAAGAGATATTGGAAAAAACAATTGAGTTTATAAACACACTTAAGAGTGTTGAAAAAATCGAAATTCTTCCATATCACAATATGGCTATTTCAAAGTATGAGAATCTTGGAATTGATTACCCTTTTAAGGATGTTCCGATTCCCACAAAAAGCGAAATCGCTTTAGCAAAAGACATTTTAAAATTAAAGGAGAAAAAATAATGGAACAATGGAATGGATTTGTTGAAGGTGCTTGGTGCAATGAAATTAATGTTAGAGATTTCATTAACAAAAACTACACTGAATATACTGGAGATGCATCATTCTTGCAAGGAACAACACCTGCAACAGAAGAATTGATGGAAAAACTTAAAAAATTATTCAAACAAGAAAGAGCAAACAATGGCGTTTTAGATGCAGACACTAAAGTTGTGTCTACCCTAACAAGCCATGGAGCTGGTTACATTGATAAAAACCTAGAAAAAATTGTTGGTCTTCAAACTGATAAACCATTAAAACGTTCACTTCAACCATTTGGTGGAATTAAAATGAGCGAAAAAGCTTTGGAAGCTTATGGTTACGAAATCGATCCGGAAATTAAAGATATCTTCACTAGATATAGAAAAACTCATAACCAAGGTGTTTTTGATGCATACACTGAAGAAATGCGTGCAGCAAGGCATGCTGGAATTATCACTGGTCTTCCAGATGCATATGGCAGAGGAAGAATTATTGGTGACTATAGAAGAGTTGCCCTATATGGTGTTGACAGATTAATTCAAGATAAAATGGATTATTTAAAAGCTTTAAAGGGCGATATGACCGAAGAACTAGTTCGTGATAGAGAAGAAACTTCAGAACAAATTAGAGCTTTAAATGCTTTAAAACAAATGGCTCAAATTTATGGCGTTGATATCTCTCAACCAGCTAAAAATGCTCAAGAAGCAATCCAATTCTTATATTTTGGTTACCTTGGTGCTGTTAAAGACCAAAATGGTGCTGCTATGAGTATTGGCAGAAACTCAACATTCCTTGATATTTATATTGAAAGAGATTTGAAAAATGGAACATTAACTGAAAAAGAAGCCCAAGAATTAATGGACCACTTCATCATGAAACTAAGAATGGTTAGATTTATGAGAACTCCTGAATATAACGAATTGTTCTCTGGAGATCCAACATGGGTAACTGAATCTGTTGGTGGTATGAGTGTTGATGGAAGAAGTTTGGTTACTAAAAACAGTTTCCGTGTGCTTCACACTCTTGAAAACTTAGGCCCTGCCCCAGAGCCAAACCTAACAATCCTTTGGAGTAAAAATTTACCAGAAAACTTCAAAAAATACTGCACAAAACTTTCAATCGAAACTTGCTCAATTCAATATGAAAATGATGAATTGATGCGTGCTGAAATGGGTGATGACTATGGTATTGCTTGTTGCGTAAGTTCAATGAGAATTGGTAAAGATATGCAATTCTTCGGCGCACGTGCTAACTTAGCTAAATGCTTGCTATATGCTATCAATGGCGGTATTGATGAAAAAACCAAAGTTAGAGTTGCTCCTGAATTCGAGCCTATTAAAAGCGAATATTTAAACTTCGATGAAGTTATGGAAAAATATGACCAAATGATGGATTGGTTAGTTGACTTATATGCCAACACATTAAACGTTATCCATTATATGCATGATAAATATTCATATGAAGCTTTAGAAATGGCTCTTCACGACAACAAAGTTAGAAGATTCTTCGCAACTGGTATTGCTGGATTATCTTGCGCAGCAGACTCACTTTCTGCAATCAAGTATGCTAAAGTTAAAACAATTAGAGATGAAAACGGACTAGTTGTTGATTTTGAGATTGAAGGCGACTTCCCTAAATATGGTAACAATGATGATAGAGTTGATAAACTTGCTGTTAACCTATTAAACACATTTATGAACAAACTTCGTGGAAAACAAACTTACAGAAATTCAATCCCAACAACAAGCATTTTAACAATCACTTCAAACGTTGTTTATGGAAAGAAAACTGGTAACACACCAGATGGCAGAAAAGCAGGCGTTCCACTAGCTCCAGGTGCAAACCCAATGCACGGAAGAGATAAAAATGGTGCTTTAGCATCTTTGGAAAGCGTTGCTAAACTTCCATATGAAAACGCAAGAGATGGTATTTCAAACACATTCTCTATTATGCCTTCTTCACTTGGAAAAACCGAAGATGAACAAGTTGCCAACTTAATCAATATTATTGATGGTTACACAAACGATGGCGGTTTTCACTTAAACGTTAACGTTTTCGATAGAGAAACATTAATCGATGCTCAAAATCACCCAGAAAAATATCCTCAATTAACCATCAGAGTTTCAGGTTATGCTGTTAACTTCATCAAATTAACAAAAGAACAACAAGATGATGTTATCGCAAGAACAATTCACGACAGAATGTAGTTTTAATAATCAAATAATAAAGACTAACACTAATAAGAACAAGTTTCTTGATGTGTTAGTCTTTTTTAAAAAAAATTTAATTATTAAATCATAATGCGTTTTAATAATTAAATTTTAAATCAAATATAATTAATTTTTTTCAATATCTGGATTTTGATGAACATTTGAGACTTCCGATTTTTGAATTGCATATTGGCTAGTGTTTTCAATGGTAATCTTATTGCACCCCATAAACATAAATGAACTAACAATTAGCATAACACAAACTATTAAAAATTTCTTCATATGCATCTCTCCTAACTTACACTAAGTATATCACACCATTAAAATTTTATGCAAATATTTGAGAATAAAATCTTTTTATTTCAGTTTTGTTATTATTATAGAATTCTCCACCTCTTTCACATTTCTATTGAGTCATTATGCTTTGCGTTTGGATTAATATAATCTGTTCCACGGGAATAATCAAAATCATTTACCCCATATCTTTTAGGGTTGATTCGAATATCTGGGTAACGAACTTGATAATCAGTTACTTCCTTTTCGCCTTGCAAACTTTCAACATAGCCATTGTAATTTTCTGGGTTTTTCTCTTTATATTCTTGCATAACTTTTAAGTTTTCATTTAAAGCATTCACCCTATATTCAAACACACTTTGGCATACTTTAAAAACATCTTGGTCAATCTCAAAATCTGGAAACCTCTCTAATAATAGCTTTCTAACATCTTCCATCTTTATGGTTTTAATTTTATCAAAAGTTTGCATAACATCAGGGTTTTGCATCATCATCACGCACATTTGATCTTTAAAAAAGTTATCCACCATAACAGGAGATTGCAATAGATACTTTCCCCATTTGGGGCTATCAAATCTAACACATTCATAATCTGTGATTGGGCGATATGGCATAATTGGCGCAACTGACCTAAATTCTTTATAAAAAGCCTCATCAGCCTCTTCCAACTTCCCATTTGCCTTTAAACTATTTATCTGCTCGCATGCATTTAAACATTTTTCAGGAGTGTTAACAAGCCACCTACTTCCACTCATAACACCAAAACAAAGCCCATTATCCATAGCAGGTGCAACAGCAACCATTGTTGCATTTTCACCAGTTTTTATTTCAGCCCCAGCATAATTTGCATATGTTTTTTTATCACCATTCGCGGTGCAATAGTCAAGCAAAACTAGTTTTGCCAAATCACTTTCAAAATTTTTGTCAATTGAAACATTCTTACTATTTTTTATGAATTTTTGAACTGCATTTTTTAAATTTTTGATTGAATAACTATTTTTATTTGCATTGAAAACTCTATTCTCAAAATCAATTAACGAAAGGCATTTATTTGTACACACATTTAATGATAGCAAGCCTTTTGATTCTATTACTTCTCCATTTAAGCCTATATCTCGGCATTTTGCTGGAACTGAACTCATACAAGGCACATCAGCAAAATCAGCACACGCACAATATATTAAATTCAACATATGTTCGTGATGCTCAAAATTCTTTCCAAATAACGCCCATTTATTTCCTTCATCATCTAAAATCCAAAACTTTCCACTTCTGCTAGTTCCATTATTTTCTGGTTTTATTTTGTCTATTTTTTCGCCTAAGTAAAGATATGTTCCATCTTCACTTTTTTCAAAACAATATGGAACCCAAAGATTTGGATCAATATCTAAAAAAGATGTTCTGAATGCACCTTGTTTTTCTTTTTTATTAAGATAGTTTTTAACATTTTCATTAGCCATCTTATCACCAAACTTCTACTTCATTTTTATTTTAACAATTTTGTGGTGTTTAGTCAATAGTTTGCAAACAACGGATTTCAGACCAAGCTAAACTTTTCACTAAATTTTTTGCAAAAATATTTTTTATGGTCAATTTTAAATTTACTATTTTAATTACTTTTGATATTATATTATATATGGCATATGAATTATCGCAAGTTTTCGTTGTGTTTGCTAGTGCTTGCCTAGTTTCGAGTTTCTATTTTAAAGAGAAAATTAAAACTCTAATATTTATGATTTTAGCGTGTGGTTTCTTCGCCACTCACTACTTTTTGTTTTCAACAATAAACAAAAGTGCCTTGGTTGGTGGAGTTATCATTGCACTAACAATTATTCGTTTTATATTTGAATTTTTGCTAGATAAAAAGCAATCAAAAAAATATGATATTTTAAATACAATTTTTTTTGATATTTTATATATTATTTGTGGAATTTTAACATTTGATAGCTGGGAATGTGTGTTTCCTATTATTGCAATTGTGCTAGTAACCTCATTGAAAGTCCTAAAAAATAGCGGTGTTTATAAAGCAAGCATCATTCCTTTTTGCGTTTTATTTGGTGCTTACGATTTCATAATTGGAACTTATACCTCTTTTGGAATTGAAATTGTTGCATTTATTTCAGCAATTGTTGTTTTGTGTATGCATTTTATTATGAATAAAAAAATTGTTGTTGAAAATATTGAAAATGATAAAACAATCAATGTAAACAACAACAAAGTTAAAAATAACAAATAATAATTATCTTATTATGAATTGTTATTACCGTTAATTAAAATATATCCAAACAAAAATGCTTGAATTTACTTCAAGCATTTTTATTATGTTTTAATCTTATAAATAATATTTGATTATATTAGAAAAAATCTATTCCATTACCTAAATCTTCCTGGTCGAAATTGATATCATCATCAATCACATTTCCAGTGTTTCCAACATTTCTATCGCTTGTGGTTGGTTCACTTTTTGATGGTTCTGAAGGCTCTTTTTCTGGGGCTTTATTAGTTGGAATTTCGGGTTTTTCATAACCACCCGTTGTTGGCTCTTCAACTACAGGTTCAGTAACAGGCTCGGTTGTGGGTTCTTCAGTTGTTGGCTCCGTTTCCCTTTCGGTTGTTGATTCATTAGTACTTGTTTTTTCTTCAAGATACTTCCTTAAATCATCAAACGAATCAGAACTTGAGCTTTCTTCTTGCTTATCAGTGCTTCCAATAGTTCCACTAGAAGGTCTATCTGGGGTTGGAATATCTGGAGTTTCATTATCTTGGTCTAATGATGGAGCGGTTGTTGACTCCTCTTCTTTTGATCCACCATTACTTTTATTATTTAAGTCTTTAATTATTTCATCAAAAGATGGCGAAACTATGTTTGGTGTTTTGTGATCAACATCAAATTCAAAATCTTCACTTGGTGTTGTTGGACTAACTGGTCTTTCATCGATCCTTGTTATATCATCTTCTGTGATGTTTGGATTTGAAGGCTCTTCCTGAGGGAATGTTATTTCAGAGTCTATAACATTTCCATTAGGCCTTGATGGAATAACAATATCAGGTTTAGAAGGCTCTTCTTGAGGGAATGTGATATCTTCATTAATAATATTTCCTGGCTTTGTTGTGATTGATGAACCATTAGAATTGTTTGAGTTGTTGTTATTTGGTTTAGATGGTTTAACAGGATTTACTGGTTTAACTGGATTAACTGGTGCCGGATTAACAGGATTAACTGGATTCACTGGTGTCGGATTCACAGGATTAACTGGATTAACTGGTTTCGGCTCAATATCGATTACACCAGGATTAGGATTGACTGGTTGCTTAATTATTGGGGCCTTTGCAACATTTGCAAATCCTATCGCTAATGCACTAGCTAAAACTGTTGCACCAGCAACCGCTAATGCTTTTTTTAATCTATCATTTTTTTTATGTTTCTCTTTACCTTTATGTGATCCTTTAGTTTTAACCTCAGGCGAATTAGCAACAACATTTGTTTTTCTAATAATTTTTCTATCTCTTGATGGAATAAATGCAGGGTTTAAATCAACAGAATAGTGATTGTCATCACTTAATGTTGCATCTAAATGTGTACCTGGAATCAATTTTAATAACTGAAGATAATCTCGCGCAGAAACAAAACCATTAACACTAGTCACTTCCATATTTCTGCCATCGTTTGAATAATAAACAGGAGTGTTTAAGTTTTTACCTGTTGCGGTTTTATAATTTATATTTTTAATTCCTGGAACTTGAGCCAAACCATCAAAGATAGCATCTGCATTAACTTTTCCGCCTATCATTTGCGATTGATCATTAGGAACCGCATTTCTAGAATCAATGCTATCTTGTGGAGTTGCACTATTGTCTTGTGGATTTGTTCCTTCAGTTTGTGGAATTATTCCGCTTTCATCTTCGCTTGCTCCCTCTGATTGGCTGTTATCAATTTGTGCATGACCTTCTTTATAATTAGCGACTATCTTGCCTTGAGCTATATCTAAAAGTTTATCTTCAAATAATGGTGTTAGATCAAACTCTGAAGAAAATTTTACTAGCCTTGCTTTATCGCCAAATGAAGAATATAGTTCCTCTAATGCAGTATTTATTTCCACTTTCGCATCATCAAAACTGCCAAAAATAGATTCTTGATTTACACTTATTTTTTTATCTCCAAATTTTATGAATAATGGAGAGTCTTCTTTTTTATCAAAATATCTAGCCATGTATTCATTAAAAGAATATTTTTTATCAGTATCTATATCTTTGACTTTTTCAATAAAATAAAGGCTTGGAATAGCATTGTCATCAATATAGCGGAGCTCTATTTTATTATTATTTTCATCAAAATCGAATACTATTTCTAAAAATTGTTTTAACGAAAGTCCATATCTATAAGAAGGAACCAAAAAATCTGAGGTATCAGAATCCTCTAAGCTAGATTCAATCTTGATATGATTATCTTGCAATAAGGGTTTTCCATCTTGATCTATGAAATTTATGAAAGAACCCAAATTTGCCAATGATCTTATTAAATTTTTTTTCTCTTTTATTTTTTGTTCGTTTTCCACCATAAAAAACTCCTTAAAATTAGAGTAATCTAATTTTGTTAATTATAGTATATATTAAATGCATAATCAAGTCAATACCAAAACTGATTAAATTTCTTGCTAAAATGGTAATAAATCATCATCAATTTCGATATTATCCTTCGTGACATTTTCTAAACTTTCATCATTCTTAGATGATTCCATATCTATTTTACTCGCATCGCTTTCATCTTTATCATGATCCTCAAAAAAATGTTCACTATGATTCGATTTGTCTATTTCGTTCTGGTTTTTCTCAAAATTAGTATCAATTCCAGAATATTCAATTTCCTCTCTTGATGCTTCATCAATAGGCACATATTCCCCTGCATTATTTCTTACAAAATTAGTAACGGCACCATCTTTAAAAGCGCTTATGCAAGTTTCACTTTGAATAATTATATCACTTATTTCGGTTTCGTTCATAGTGCTAACTAAACTGGCCAGAGGTGCCACCACGTATCTATTCCCATCTTCTTTAGAAAAAGTTGAAAATTGAATGTCGTTTTGTTTACCATTGATGGCAAAGCCCACTTTTTGTGAATCTTTAATTGCTTTTTCTATAGTCTCTTGCCTTGAAACTGTGTTTAGATTTGATAGATAAATTGGAGTACCATCTGATTTTGTTAGAACAATATTATTTGCATTAACTTTTTGAAGAAAATCTACAATAAAATCACTTCCCACAAAGTTGGTTAATTTACCATTTTCATCTAGTAGATTCTCGATATTTGCTAATATTCTATTATCACCAACTTGCATAGAAATATTTTTAATTTCAGGTATGTTGAATGCTGCAGTTAGATAGTCATTAAAAGTTACTACTCCTTTAGAGTAATCTAACTCTACCTTTTCTCTTTGTTGTTCTCTAGCTCTTGCTTTGCCTTTTTGATAGTCGCCAACAAACTTAATTTTGCTCATTGGAATAGTTGAATAAGAAGGATTATATATAGGGGCTGAGTTTGAGCGATATATTTCACCTGCTTTTGAATTTGCTTTGCGAAGCTTAGATGAGTATACTAATTTCATAAACTTATCTCTAACCATGCTCTTTTTCCTTAATCTTGTTTGCTCTTCTTTAAATTCTTCTTTTAATCTCTTTTTATCTTCTCTTCCGTTAAGTTTTTGCACTCTTCTATCGTGCCTTGCCTTCCCTTCAGAATTTATTCTAACATTTTCATCAATCTCTTTAAGCTTTTCTTTTAGTTGATGTTTGATTAATTTAAGTTTTTCTTTCGTTTCCTTTTCATTAGCTTTTAATTGTTGTTTTCTTAAATCATTATTCACTTTTTCAATATCTTTATTAACTTTTCCCAATTTATCCTCCGCCCTTATGGTCGTTTATTTAATGTCCACATACTACATATTATTATAATACTCTCTTTTAGTTTTGTCAATAGTAATAAATTTATTGTTATCCACTAATCAATTGAAAATTTTTTTTGAATGTGATAAACTAAAACTTGAGATATGTTTAAACATTGTAAGGAGTGAGAACTTATGACAGACATTGAAATAGCTAGAAGCGTTAAACCTAAAAAAATTACACAAATTGCCAAAGAGTTAGGTGTTTTTGCCAAAAACCTAATACTATATGGAAATTATAAAGCAAAAATAAACAAACCACCAAAATCAACTAAGCAAGGAAAACTTGTTTTAGTAACTGCTATTAATCCCACAAAATCTGGTATAGGCAAAACTACTGTTTCAATTGGGCTAGCAGATGCATTTAAATTAAAAGGTGAAAGAGTTTGCTTAGCATTAAGAGAACCATCTTTGGGCCCTGTGTTTGGAATTAAAGGTGGAGCCACTGGTGGTGGTTATAGCCAAATAATTCCAATGGAAGATATTAACCTTCACTTCAATGGGGATTTCCACGCCATCACATCTGCAAACAATTTGCTTTGTTCTTTGATAGATAATCACATTTTTCAAGGCAATGAATTAAATGCAGATCCTAACACAATAATGTTTCATAGATGCTTAGACCTAAATGAAAGAAGCTTAAGAGAGATTGAATGCTTAAATTTGCCGTTCGAAAGAAAAGATAAATTTACAATAACTGCTGCAAGCGAAATTATGGCAATTATGTGCGTTTCAAAAGATTTATCGGATTTAAAAAGAAGATTAGGCAATATTATGGTATGCTTAAATAAAAATGGCAAACCTTTATATGCAAAAGATTTTAAAGCTCAAGATGCTATGACTATTTTATTAAAAGATGCCCTAAATCCAAACTTGGTTCAAACGTTGATTGGAACACCAGCACTTGTTCACCTTGGACCATTTGCCAATATTGCACACGGTTGCAATAGTATTATTGCAACTAAGATGGCTATGGCATATTCAGATTATTGCATAACTGAAGCTGGCTTTGGTGCTGACTTGGGCGCAGAAAAATTTTTGGATTTTAAATGCAGAATCGGAGATATAAAACCTAATTGTGTTGTTTTAATTGCCACAATAAAATCATTAAAACTTCACGGTGGAGTTGATGAAAAAGAACTAGAACAGGAAAATCTTGATGCCATCAAAATTGGGATTAAAAATTTAAGGCATCATATAAACACAATTAAAAATATTTATCACTTACCACTTGTTGTAACTTTAAACAAGTATTCAACAGATACCAAAAACGAAATAGAACTTGTTCAAAAACTAATTGGAGACGACACCAAAGTTATCTTAAATGATGTTTGGGCAAAAGGCGGGAATGGTGCAAAAGAACTATGCGATGAAGTAATTGCAAAATGTAATGAAGATAATTCAACTTTTGAATATGCTTATAATTTAGAGGATAGCGTTGAGAAAAAAATCCTCGACATTGTTCAAAAAATCTATGGCGGAAAATCAATCACCTTCTCAAACGAAGCAAAAGAAGCTTTAAAAAATATTGAACGATTAAAACTAACAAATCTTCCAATAATAATGGCAAAAACGCAATTTAGCCTAACTGCTGATAAGTCTATAATAAACGCCCCAAAAGATTTCAACATTGAAATAAAAGATATTGAGATAAGAACTGGTGCTGGGTTTTTAGTTGTTATCTGCGGAAATATGCTTCTAATGCCTGCCTTATCTAAAAACCCATCAGCACTAAATATGAAAATATCTGCCAATGGAAAAATAGAAGGGTTATTTTAAATTTAATAAAAACCTAGGAGAAAATATGGCAATCGAAAAAGTTAAAGAATATTTTAATCAATTTGGATTAACCGATAGAATAAAAGAGTTTCCAGTTTCAAGTGCAACGGTGGAACTTGCATCAATTGCTCTAAATTGCGAGCCCGCAAGAATTGCGAAATCGCTTTCCTTTTGGATTGATGATAAACCAACTATAATTGTTATGGCTGGAGATGTTAAAGTTGATAACCACAAGTTTAAAAATACATTTCAAGTTAAAGCAAAAATGTTAGGTTACGATGAAGCATCAGAGTTGATTGGTCACTCAATTGGCGGGATTTGCCCGTTTGCAGTTAATCCAAATGTTAATGTTTATCTTGATGAATCGCTTAAAAGATTTGAAAGTGTGTTTCCCGCTTGCGGAAGTTCAAACAGTGCAATTGAACTTTCAATTAGCGAACTTGAAAAATACTCTAATTACATTGCGTGGGTTGATGTTTGCAAACAAAAAAAAATTAATTTATAAAAAGAAAAAAACAAAAATTTAACCTATCAAACTAGATTATAACTCCCTTAGAATTTAAGTTCAGTTCTTTTATAATTTTGATTATAACTCCCTTAGAAAAAACTCTCTTTAAGTGAATTTTTTTCGCTTAAAAAGAGTTTTTTTATTTGATAAGTTAAATCCATCAATTTTTATTCTGAAAATCCAAATAACTTTATCCTTGTAACAACAATAAATTTAATTTTTTTCTAACACAAAAAAACATTTAATCATTAATCGTGAAGCTTGTTGAATTTTGTTTTGCCCGATGTAAATGTCAGAAATAATATAGCAATTGTCAGAAACATATATATTGCCAACACAATTAAGCATATTAGTGTTAAATCTATTGAATACCTAAACATAAAATACGCGCCAACTTGGATTAATGAAATCACCATTCCCAATAGCATTGTTACAATAACCGACAAACTTTGCTTGAAAACTTGAACATCATCTTCCCATTTCAATTTTGGCAAACATAAGTTTATAAATAAACCAAGTACCGATAATAACAACACAAAAATGAGCGGAATAAACAAAACAAGTAAAAATTTTACCAGTGTTAATTTTAAAGCAAACAAATATATTATTGATGATATAACAATAGGAACTCCACAAATAGTTAAATTAAGTAAAATTTTTGCAATAAAAAATTTATTAATATTTATTGGCATTGATTTTATAATCCAAAATGCTTTCCCTTCCAACGATATTCCCGAGGCACTTATGCATGCAGTTGAAAACATAAAACACTCAATCAAAACCACAACACCAACAAACATATCGCTCGGAATCGCAACACCAAATCCCGCACATATTTTTGATAATCCTTCTATTGCCACAATTATGGCAAGTGCTATAGACATAACTGGAGCAATTATGGTGTTTGTTGCATAGGTTGGATTAGTTAGGTAATAATTAAATTCTTTCTTTAATAAACCACTAAACTCTCTTTTAGGCTCATGAAATTTTAATCCGCCAATTTTTGATTGATATTTCACCTCATTGCTTCCAAGAGTTTTTGAATAAGCCATCAATCCTAAAACAAAAGGCAAAATCGTTATGCCAAGAATAATAAACATCTTTTCAATGTTTTGATTTAATATAAAATGCAAACATGATGAAGTAATTATTCTATCAGATATAAAACTATCAATATCAACATTTATTGCATTCCCATAAGCAAACGTTTTTAAAAACATCAAAAGCATAACCAAAACTAGTATCAACACAGCCATCATTGTTTTTAAAAAATTTGCATACTTTGATTTATTAAAAAGTTTAGCTATCACAAAATCGCAAAGAAATGTTAGCCCAACCGATAGCAATGGCATAATCACGCAAACAAGTAACGCACAAAGTAGTTGAATAAACTTAAAGCCCTCAAATATTTCATACAACACAAAGTATGGCATAAATAAAACAAAGACAAAACAAAAATCAAAAATATATTTTGATAAAGTTTTAGATAAAACTATATCTCGTTTTTTAATCGGCATACTTAAGAGCAAATCTTCATCTTTTGATTTTTTATTTCCAGCCGTTCTTGAAACACCTAAAATTAACACCACACTTGTGGTTATAAGCAAACCGTTAAATAAACACAAAATAGAAAAGCCATATTGTGATAAATCCGCAATCATTGAGTATGCTTGAAAAGTATATAGTGCCAAAACCCCCAACACACAAACACAAAGAGTTACCGCCCCACTTTTAACACTTTTCTTTTTATCTTTGCCTCGAAAAACATTTACAAATTTCAGAAAACTATTTTTTAACAATATTCTCAAATTACTCATTTGTTAACTCCAAAAAAACTTTTTCCAAAGATGAGTCTTTCTTAATTTCTGCCATTGTGCCTTCTGCAATTAATTCACCATTTTTAATAATGGCAACCTTATTGCAAAGTTTTTCAGCAACTTCCAAAACGTGAGTTGAAAAAAATATAGCACCACCATTTTTAGTAAATTCTATCATTAAACTTTTTAGTGCAAAACTTGATTTAGGATCGAGTCCAACAAAAGGTTCATCTAGAATCAATAACTTTGGCTCGTGGATTAGGGCAGAAATCAAAACCAACTTTTGTTTCATTCCGTGAGAGTACGTGCTAATAGCGCTATTCAATACATTTTTTATCTCAAAAATATCAGCATATTTTTCGGTTAACTCTTTTCTTTTATCTAGACTCACTTTAAATATATCGGCAACAAAATTGATATATTGTATTCCCGTTAATGATTCATAAATGTCTGGGTTATCAGGAACATATGCTATTAGTTTCTTTGTTTGCATAGGGTTATCTTTAACGCTAATCCCATCAACCAAAATATCTCCGCTTGTTATGTCATTAATTCCCACAACGCTTTTTATTGTTGTTGTTTTACCGGCACCATTATGACCAATAAACGCAAATATATCCCCGCTTTCAACTTTAAGCGAAATATTTTTTGCTCCAACTTTATTGTTTCCATAAATTTTAGTGTAGTTAATAAATTCTAACATATTTTCTCCAATTTTAACGATTTAATATATTTTTTAAATAAACCAAGTTTACAAATTACAACGCAACTGCAACCTTCTACTTTAAAACTTAACTTAGAAATTTTTATTAATTTATCACGATATCTTGACAATATTTCTAAACTAGTATATACTCTCAGAGTATAAATTTCAAATTGATTTTTTAATTTATTTAAAAATACTTTTTTTGTGTCAATTTTTTAATTTATTCTAAAGCTTTTCAGGGTAACCCACATCCTGACCTTTGGTTCCATAATCTTTAGGTCTCAATAACAATTACAATTTCATATGCACCGTTAGCTCAGCTGGATAGAGCGTTGGTCTACGGAACCAAAGGTCAGGGGTTCGAATCCCTTACGGTGCACCAAAATATCGGTAAAAATTGCCGATTTTTTTATGCTTATAAATTTGAAACAATCAGCCACAAAACAACATACAAAAACTCATTTTCCTCTATCAGAGCCCGAAACGCGAGTTTCATATGAACTGATTTGAGAAAACTCTTAATTTATTATATATTTTCATAATAAAAAGACTATATGCGCTTTATTTGATATGGTTCTTGGCGTTGATATAATTTATTTAGAATGGTTTTAAAACTAAAAAAGTGAAAAAATCATTAAATAGTTAAGTTATTTGTTAATTGCAAAAAAATGTAGACAAATTCAAATTATATTGAATTTGCCTACACCTTAAGACTACTCAATTGTAGTCTTTTTTATGGGGGCTCAAAAAAAGCATATCTAGGAAAATTCCTAAAATATGCTTTTTTTAAATTAATGCTAACAAACTTATCTGTTTGCTTTATCTTTTAGTGATATAGAAATCAACACTTTCTTTTCCTGCCTCACTGTCAGCAGTTTTTGTTACTGTAACAAAATATAACACTCCATCAGGTGTTGTCACGTTTAGTTCGTATCCCCCTGAAACACCAGATCCATCTTCTCTATAGAAAACAACCGAGTCACTAGTTGTCACATAGCCTGTTCCATTTGTGTTAAAATTTAATTTATAAGTTTTTAGATTTGCAGAAGCTTCTGTAGTAAATGCAAGATAAAATTTTTCGCCTTTGTTTAGTTGTCTGCTTACAGTGTTGGTATAATTTTTGCCTTCTACAAAGTTAAGAGTTTCAACTTCTGTAAAGGTTTTGTTTGCCAAGATAGGTTTTGCAGTAGCTAAATCAGCAAAACTACTGTTGTCAAAATATATCTCACAGTTTTTGTCGGCATTTACTAAAATGTCAGTAGGAACATTATATTCCAATTTTAAGGCAACTACTTTTAAAGGTTTTGTATAGCCTTCACACATCATATAGTCACCAACTCTTATTGTTCCGTCGTTAACTCTAGTAACAGTAATACCAACTTGTTTTTTGGTCTCGTCCCATTTAACATTTGTTTCATCTTTACTTGTCAATGTTGCTACAACATTGTCGTTATAGTGAACTAAATTAACTTTTCTATTAGTGTCACTTAATGGCAATTCTTTAATTGCAAAATTGTCATCTTCAGTTAATAAGTAGTCAACACGAACTGGATTTCTTCCAGGATTTTTGTTGTCGTCTCTCTTTGGTGCTTTAATTGGAACATCAACAGGGTTAACTAAACCTTCAGATACGGTAACAGTTCCTAAATGTATATATTGAACATTATCATCTTCCATAGCTGCTTTGTCATAAGCAACATTAAAACTTAAATTTCTAGCAATTTCAACTTTGTATTTATTGATTACATAATCTGTTTTTGCTTTTGCAACTTCGCCTTCAAGATATATATCATTTCCTCTGCAGTAAATTCTTACTTCATAAGTTCCTGCGTTTGTTGGTACAGTTGCGGTGAAGGTGCTATCGCTTGCGCCTTTAACCTTATATTGAATTTCGCAAAGTGATTTAATTGCTTCATTAACTGTGTAATCGCTTGAGGAAACAGCAGCTTGTTCTCTATCATTGTATGTTTTTGCTTCAAACGTGTTAACTTTAAATGAGCCCTTTCCAGCAGGACCTCTATCAAAGCCACAGTCATTGCATGTTGTGTCGTCCACACTGTCATATCTGTGATTTTCAGTTTTAATGGAATACAATCCGTGTTCTTTGCAGTCTGTCACAAGTTGATGTTTTTCATTGTTCAAAATATGCCATTTTGTTGTGTGTTTTTCTTTGTTTCTTGTAAGTTTGTCATGGCCTGAGCAAATTGTTTCTTCCCAGTGATATTCCTTGTCATTATAAACATATTCCCATGTGTGTTCCATAGTGTCAGGAACTTCTTTTGTGTCTTCAAATCCACAAACAGAGCATAGTCTATGATCAACTCTATTCTTATGAAATTCTG